>CAKUGX010000001.1 GCA_934654765.1 uncultured Collinsella sp.
GTTTTTGATGCATTGTTATCAAATAAAAGAGCTAATTATTTTCGAGAGCCCAGCCCGTTATGCAAGTAGGAGATACCTATGCCTACCGATTCCCTTCGTGATGCCGCGTTTTGCGATGTTTTGAACCGCGAGCTTGTCTGTGCGCTCGGCTGCACCGAGCCTATTGCCGTTGCCTATGCAGCGGCGTTGGCGAGCCAGACGCTCTGTTGCGAACCCGATCATATGGACGTTGCCTGCTCGGGCAACATCATCAAGAACGTTAAGAGCGTGACCGTGCCCAACTCGGGCGGTATGCACGGTATTGAAGCTGCGGCCGTGCTGGGTGCCGTGGGCGGCGACGCCAAGAGCGCGCTCGAGGTGCTCGAGAGCGTTAACGACGAAGATCGTGCTCGCGTGACCGAGCTCCTCGCTGACGCCGGCTACTGCGATGTGTCGCTTGTCGAGGGTGTGCCCAACCTCTACATCAAGGTGACCGCCACGGCCGGGGGCCATACCGCGGTCGTCGAGATTACCGACCATCACACCAATGTCACGTGCCATACGCTCGACGGTATTCCGGTGTGCGGCAAGTCGGCGGGGGAGTGCGCCGCCTGTGCCGAGCGCGTCGTGGCTGAGCGGGCGGCGGATAAGGCCGACACGCCCATGTCGATTGAGTCCATCATCGACTTTATCGAGGGCGGCGACATTGAGGGCGCCCTCGCTGCCGTTGAGCGTCAGATTGAGCTGAACGGCGCGATCAGTGCCGAGGGCCTCGCGCACGCTTGGGGCGCCGAGGTGGGCCGTACGCTGCTGGGCGCTCGTGCCGATGACGTCGCCTGCCGGGCCCGTGCCCGTGCGGCCGCCGGGTCCGACGCCCGCATGAACGGCTGCGCGCTGCCGGTCGCCATTGTGTGCGGCTCGGGCAATCAGGGCATTACCTGCGCCTTGCCCGTCATGGAGTATGCCGAATACCTGCGCTGCGACCACGAGCGCCTGGTGCGTGCCGTGATGCTGTCCGATCTTATCGCCGTGCATATCAAGAGCTATATTGGTGCGCTTTCGGCGTTTTGCGGTGCTATCTGCGCCGCGTGCGGCGCCGGCGCTGCGATTACCTGGCTGTGCGGTGGCACGCGCGAGCAGATTGGCGCGACGGTTTCGAACACGCTCGGTAACGTTGGCGGCATCGTGTGCGATGGCGCCAAGGCGAGCTGTGCCGCCAAGATTTCGGCTGCCGTCGATGCGGCGATTCTGGGACATGACATGGCCATGCAGGGGCGTGGCTTCCGTGCCGGCGAGGGTTTGATCCAGGATACCGTCGAGCAGACGATTGCCAGCATGGGCTACGTGGGCCGCGTGGGCATGAAGGACACCGACGTCGAGATCCTCAACATCATGATCGGCAAGACTCGAGTCTGTTAAGACAGTTCGTCGGCTACTTGGTGTTCGTAGAAGGCTTCTACTACGGCGTTGAAGTCGCGGGCGAAGTCTTCCATGGTTCCGCGCCAGGTGGCTCGGCCGGGTTTTCCCTGACCAACATAGGCAGTCTGAATGCCGCAGGCGGGGCTGGGGAAGTCACGCTTGGGGTCGTTGCCCACCATAAGGACCTCGTGCGGCTCGAGCCCCATCACCTGAAGCTGCTCTAGATAGTAGGTGGCATCGGGCTTGCAGCGGGTGGTGTTTCCCATGTGCGTGACGAGCTCAAAGGGGGCGTCGGCCAGGTCGCCCCAACCCATGCGGCACTCGATGGCTCCCTGCGGAAAGCTGGGGTTGGTGAAGAGCGCGCAGCGCAGCCCTGCGTCCTGTACGGCCTGAAGCGCGGCGTGTGCGCCCGGCATGGCGTGGGCGTTGATGACGTCGTCATTCTTATGCGGAAGAACTTCGCGGTCGTAGTAGGTAAATGCCTCGTAGATGATAGGATCGGAGAGGCAGATGCCGCACCTGCGCTCGACCTCGGTGCGGTAAAACTCAAGATTGGTGCGATTGTCCGTGCCGCTTCGGCGGTTGGCGTTGAGGTCGACCAGGATGGTGCCGAGGCGTGCCATCGTGCCACCGCGGCTGCGGCGCCCGATATCCGCGAGCATCGACGAGACATCCTTAAAATAGCGAAGGATGAACGCGTTGAGGTTGATGCTAAGAAGCGTCTCGTCCATATCGAAAACGACTGCTTTGAGCACGCGGGCGCCTTTCTCGAAAAATCGTTCCAGAATCGTTGGTTCCGGATACTTTACCCCAAAGCCGTATGCCTAACGGCCTATCGTCAACTTACGGAGACGGTCGTCCACAAGATTGCGAAAAAGTCTCCATACGAGTAAAAAATCGCAGTTCGCGCTTGAAATCGAAGTAATTTCCCCGTAATCTATACGAACGTGATTGCATAAGCGTCACATTAGTATCTGTCGGCTCCCGAGTGTTCCTAAACGTTGTGTGCTTGTCGCACCCTTCTGTAGGTCCTAGCAATCGGGGCCCCGTAGTTCGAAAGGGGTCCACCTTTGAGTGAGATTCAGAACTCGTCCATTTTCTCTCTTGACGATGTCAACGAGGAGGAGATGAACAACCTCATCGACGGTACGATTACCGACTTTGATGAGGGCGATCTCGTTAACGGCACTGTCGTTAAGATCGAGCATGACGAGGTGCTCGTTGACATCGGATTCAAGTCCGAGGGCGTTATCCCGGTCCGCGAGCTGTCCATCCGCAAGGACGCTAACCCTGCAGACATCGTTGCACTCGGTGATCCCATCGAGGCCCTGGTTCTCCAGAAGGAGGACAAGGACGGCCGTCTGGTCCTGTCCAAGAAGCGTGCCGAGTACGAGCGTGCTTGGAACCGCATCGAGGAGAAGTTCAACTCCGGCGAGAACGTCGAGGGCGAGGTTATCGAGGTTGTCAAGGGCGGCCTGATCCTCGACATCGGCCTGCGTGGCTTCCTGCCTGCTTCCCTCGTCGACCTCCGTCGTGTCAAGGACCTCACCTCCTACATGGGCACCCGCATCGAGGCCCGCGTCATCGAGATGGACCGCAACCGCAACAACGTCGTCCTCTCCCGTCGCGTCGTGCTTGAGGAGTCCCGTAAGGCCGAGCGCTCCGAGATCCTGTCCAAGCTCAAGTCTGGTATGCGTCTCCAGGGCACCGTTTCCTCCATCGTCGACTTCGGCGCCTTCGTCGACCTCGGCGGTATCGACGGCCTCATCCACATCTCCGAGCTCTCCTGGAACCACGTCAACCATCCTTCCGAGGTTGTCAAGGTCGGCCAGGAGGTCGAGGTCGAGGTTCTCGACGTCGATCTCAACCGCGAGCGCATCTCCCTGGGTCTCAAGCAGACCACCGAGGATCCGTGGCGCGCACTGGTCAAGAAGTACCCCGTCGGCGCTATCGTCGAGGGCACTGTGACCAAGCTTGTCCCGTTCGGCGCTTTCGTCGACCTGGGCGAGGGCATCGAGGGCCTGGTGCACATCTCCGAGATGGCCAACAAGCACGTCGATCAGCCTTCTCAGGTCACCCACGTGGGCGACAAGGTTCAGGTCAAGGTCATGGAGATCGACCTCGACCGTCGTCGTATCTCCCTGTCCATGAAGTCTGCTGCTGAGACTCTGGGCGTCGAGATCGAGGTTACCCCGCTGCCTTCCGAGAAGAAGGACGAGGAGACCGACGCCGAGTAAATCGGTTTGACGATCACTTGTTTTAAGGGATCCGTCCGCAATGGACGGATCCCTTTTTCATTTGCTGCTGAGGTGCGCGATGCTGCCCGGGCTGTCCACAGGCTATTTGGTTGTCGGTGCATGAAAAATGCCGACATCCCGCCTCGGGGAGGAGGCGGGAACGCACCGAGTAGACGGAGGGGTGCGGAGCGCGGTCGCGTCTCGACTGACGACGTTGCCCATCGACGGGACTATTGTAGCGCATGGGTGGTTCTTGGTTTATCGTGCGAGCGCTTGCGTTGTGCCATTGTGTGTGCTGGCGGTGTGCTACACTCTTGCACTGCTGAGTGGGCCAGACGGTCGCGCGATGTGCTGCTTGCAGCACGCGTGAGGAAAGTCCGGGCTCCAGAGGGCGGGATGCCGGCTAACGGCCGGGCGGAGTGATCCGACGGAAAGCGCCGCAGAAAAGAAGACTCCCACCTGCGCCGCAAGGCGTAAAGGGAAAAGCTGAAACGGTGGTGTAAGAGACCACCAGCGTCGTGGCAACACGGCGGCTTGGCAAGCCCCATCCGGAGCAAGCGCGAATAGGAACGCTATGGGCCGGCCCGGTCCGCGTTCGGGTAGCGTGCGTGGAGCTGCGCGGTAACGTGCAGACAAGATAAATGACCGTTCACGACAGAACCCGGCTTATAGGCCCACTCAGCTTTCTTGTTGACGCTGCGAACCCGCCAGCGCGGCAATCTGCCTTTCAAGCCTTCGGGCATGACCAAAAGGTCAATGCCCTCGTCTTTCAAGGCACCTTGCTCGCGCTGGCGGGTTCTCGCTTTCGTTGACGGAATCATTGGCATTTCCGTTCTTGTTAGCGAGGGTACCAGTGCCGTCTATGCCGTATTATTGAGGCTGTTTGTTGCTTTGCTTGTTGTTGAGGGGCTTTGTTGGACAGCTATTTTACTTTGCAATCGAATGTTGAGGCTATGGGCGAGTTTGTCGACCGCAAGAGTCGTTTTATTGCCCAGCTCGTCCATATTGAGTCCGAGGACGAGGCAAATGCCTTTATCGAGATGGTTCGCAAGCGCCATTACGATGCTCGTCATAATGTGCCCGCATGGATTTTGGTCGATGGGCGCGAGCGCCAGAGCGATGACGGTGAACCGAGCCGTACGAGCGGCATGCCGACGCTCGAGGTGCTGCGTGGTGCGGGACTTAAAAACGTATGCTGTGTTGTGACACGTTATTTTGGTGGCACGCTGTTAGGGCCTGGTGGCTTGGTGCGCGCCTATACCGCGGCGACACAGGCGGCGGTGGCTGCGGCCCAGCAGGCCGGGCAGATCGTCGAGATGACGAGCGTTGTACCCGTTGACGTGCATGTGGCCTATCCGCAGTATGAGCAGGTGCTTCGCTTGGCGCAGGATTCCGGCGCCAAGGTTTCGGACACGGACTACGCGGACGCCGTGACGATTCATTTGGTATTTAAGGCGGGGGAGCAGGAACCGTTTTGCGCCAAGATGCGCGAGCTGATGGCGGGGCGCGAGGAGATTGAGGTCAGCGCTCCCGAGTTTGCCGAGTTCTAACGACGACGGCCGGCGTGCTTTTGGATGGACTCCAAGCGCGCCGGCCGTCGTTTTGTGTTGCTGCCGTTTACTCAGCGAGCTGCTTCAGCACGTCGCAGGCGATCTCGACGGCATCGTCGATGCAACCGGGGCAGCTGCGGAGCGGACCCTGGTCCGAGCCAATGCCCTTGAGCGTGCCGCAGATGGTCGTCGTGTTCTTCTCGCCAAAGCGTTTGGCGATCTCACGCGACAGCTTGTAGGTCTGCCTCTTGGTCTTGGGGTTTTCCATGCCGTCGCTCATCACAAAGCCCATGACGGCCACGGCGCCCGAGATGGCGCCGCAGGTCTCGGTCATCCCGCCCATCCCGGCACCGAAGCCCTCGGTGAGGGTGAAGGCAGTCTCGGGGTCGAGTCCAACGGCGGGTGCGAGCGTGCAGGCGACGGCCTGCGCGCAGTTAAAGCCGCGGGCGTGGTATTCGGCAGCCTGAGCCTGGCAGGCGGCGGTATCGAGCTGGGTGGTATCGATCTGCTTCATCGGTGTCTCCTTGATTGCGGTTTACCCGCCTATGGTACCCTTGCCGGCGCATTTGCTCATTGAGACCCCAACGTATATCTCATTGTTTTTTCGCCTTCGAACACAACCTTTAAGATTTGGGACAAATAGCCCTGACAAATTCGTCCCATAACCTATCGGCGGGATGGGTTGAGAGGGGTGCGAGGTAGCGGTATCGTGAACCGAATGAAAACAAAACCCGAGCAAGGGAGCTAGATATGAGCGAGCAGACTATCGGTACCACGTGTGTTCAGGGCGGTTATCGTCCGGGCGATGCGGAGCCGCGCCAGGTGCCTATTTATCAGTCCACCACGTGGAAGTACGACACGTCCGAACACATGGGCAAGCTGTTCGACCTGGAGGAGTCGGGCTACTTCTACAGTCGTCTGCAGAACCCCACGTGCGATTTGGTTGCCGCCAAGATCTGTGAGATGGAGGGAGGCACCGCCGCGATGCTCACGAGCTCGGGCATGGCCGCGAACTTCCTCGCAATCTTTAACGTGGCCGGTGCGGGCGATCACGTGGTCGCGAGCTCTGCCATCTACGGCGGTACCTACAACCTGCTCGCCCATACCATGGGTCGCATGGGCCTGACCTGCACGTTTGTTGCCCCGGATTGCACCGACGAGGAGCTCGAGGCCGCGTTCCAGCCCAACACCAAGCTCGTCTTTGGCGAGACCATTGCTAATCCCGCACTGGCCGTTCTCGACATTGAGCGTTTTGCCAAGGCCGCGCACGACCACGGCGTGCCGCTGATGGTGGACAACACCTTCCCGACGCCCGTGATGTGCCGTCCCTTTGAGTGGGGCGCCGACATCGTCACGCACTCCACCACCAAGTACATGGACGGTCACGCGGCCTACCTGGGCGGCGTGATCGTCGATCACGGTCAGTTTGACTGGATGGCCCATGCCGACAAATTCCCGGGTCTCACCACGCCCGACGAGAGCTACCACGGCGTAACCTATGCCGAGAAGTTCGGCCGCGAGGGCGCCTTCATTACCAAGGCCACCGCACAGCTTATGCGCGACCTTGGCCCCATGCAGAACCCGCAGGCGGCGTTTTTCCTGAACAGCTCGCTTGAGAGCCTGCATGTACGCATGCCGCGTCACTGCGAGAACGGTCTGGCCGTTGCCAAGTTCCTGCAGAGCCATCCCAAGGTGCGCTTTGTGAGCTATCCGGGCCTTGAGGGCGACAAGTACTACGACATGGCTCAGAAGTACATGCCCAACGGTACGTGCGGCGTCGTGAGCTTTGGCTTTAACGGCGGTCGTACGGCGGCCGAGACCTTTATGGCGAGCCTCAAACTCGCCCAGATCGCCACGCACGTGGCCGATGCACGCACCTGCTGCCTGCACCCGGCAAACGCCACCCATCGCCAGATGAATGATGAGGAGCTCATCGCCTGTGGCATTTCCGCCGACATGGTGCGCCTGTCGTGCGGTTTGGAGGACACGGCCGATCTGATTGCCGACCTTGAGCAGGCGCTCGCGCAGTGCTAGGCTAGCGTGCGTGCGAGTCGTGGGACGGCTTTTCGGCTGACGACGTCCTCATAGTTCCGATTCCGTAGGCGGGACCCCGATCGTGACCGTTTGTAGGCGATTGAGGTCCCGTTTTTGCGTTGCACGATAGAAAGGA
This sequence comes from uncultured Collinsella sp., assembly GCA_934654765.1. Lineage (GTDB taxonomy): Bacteria > Actinomycetota > Coriobacteriia > Coriobacteriales > Coriobacteriaceae > Collinsella. Next base: position 7,356 of record CAKUGX010000001.1, read on the forward strand.
TATATATGGAGAAAACTGCCGAGCAGCTGCGCCGCGAACACATTGCCCTGGAGGGCGACACCCACGGTAAGAATAAATGGGCGATTCTGTTCACCGTGCTCGTCATGACCTTTATGGCGTGTCTGGATGCGAGCATCGTGACGGTGGCGCTTCCGGTGATGCAAAAGGAGCTGGGTGTGGGTCTCGACCGCATTCAGCTCGTGAGCTCGGCGTATCTGCTCGCGACGTGCGTCGCCATGCTGCCGTTTGGCCGCTTGGGCGATGTACGCGGCAAGGTGAATGTGTTCCAGCTTGGTGTGATCGTCTTTACGGGTGGCTCGCTGCTTTGCGGGCTTTCGGCTTCGCTCGAGGTGCTTATCTTGGCGCGTATCGTGCAGGGCATTGGCTGTGCCGCCGCGATGGCCAACAATATGGGCATCATCACCGAGTCGTTTCCGGCGCGTGAGCGCGGTCGTGCCATGGGCATTCTGGCGACCTTTGTGGCTCTTGGCATGATGTGCGGCCCCGTGCTCGGCGGCGTACTCGTGGCAAGTTTTCCCTGGGAGAGCATCTTCCTCATCAACCTTCCCATTGGCGTCATCTCGTTTATCGTGGGACTCTACACGCTGCCGCATGTCAAGCCGGAGGCTGGCGAACGCCCTATGCCGTTGACAGAGGCGGCGCGTCGCTGCTTTGCGAGCTCGGCTTTCACGATTAACCTGGCTTGCATGCTTATCGTGTTCGTGGGTATCGGTGCCTCCGAGTTTGTGCTGCCGTTCTACTTTCAGGATGCCCACGGCTTTAGCTCCGATATCTCCGGCCTGTTGTTTTTGGCGATGCCGGTCGTGAATGCCTTTGTGGGCCCGCTTTCGGGCTCGGTGTCCGACCGTGTTGGTTGTGAAGCGCCCACGGCCGTTGGCCTGGGCGTGTACGTGTGCGGTCTCTTTGCGGTGAGCACGCTTGACGAGCACTCTTCCATCTTGATGATCGTGTGCTGCGTCGCGTTTATGTCGTGCGGCACGTCGATCTTCCAGAGTCCCAATAATTCGCTGTATATGGGTTCGGCTCCGCGTGAGGCGCTTGGCTTTGCGGGCAGCTTGGGCAGCTTGGCGCGCTATGCGGGCATAGCGCTGGGTATTACGGCGGCGTCGCGCATCCTGTATGGACAGACGAGCGCGGTAATGGGTAAGACGGTCACGAGCTATGTGGCGGGCCGTTCGGATGTGTTCCTCTTTGGTTTCCGTTCGGTGTTCTACGTGCTGATGGCCGTTGCTACCGTGGGCTTTGCGCTCACATTGGTACGTTTGGTGAGGACGCGCATCCGGCATTAGCGTGTTCGCGAGTCGCCTGCCAAGAATCACGCCCATCTACTACGTTTAACTGTGCACCTCAAACCATGACGCATTCGCTAAAAACAAAAGCGCAGGTAGAGAGCCTGCCGGTTTTTGAGAATCGGGGGTATGGACAGGGGTGTCAGGTTAAACGTAGTAAATGGGCCGATTTCGTGGCGAGCATCCTCCGCAAATCCGTGGGGAACGAAGGAAAAGGGCTCATAAAGGTAGTCAAAAGAGCCCCGTCCCAAATTGACTGGTCTTGCGGCTTTATGGTGCGATAGGGCTTGTGGGGCGGGTGGGGGTCGGTCCGTGGTAGACTATCGTGCAACGTTTGTTCATCGCGCGGAATCATTGCCGCGAGAAAGGGTTGCGCCATGCAGGAGCTTGAGGATCGTATTCGCCGTGACGGCATCGTAAAGGCCGGTAACGTCCTTAAGGTTGATGCCTTCCTCAACCACCAGTGCGACGTTGAGCTGTTCGACCACATGGGCGCCGAGTGGGCTCGTCTGTTCGAGGGCGTCGAGATCAACAAGATTCTGACGATTGAGGCTTCGGGCATTGGCATGGCCTGCATCGCGGCTCAGCATTTTGGCGGCGTGCCGGTTGTTTTTGCCAAGAAGGCCCAGTCCATCAACCTCGACGGCGAGCAGTATGCCACGACTATCTACTCTTTTACCAAGCAAAAGGAGTATCCGGTTATCGTGGGTAAGCGCTTCCTGTCCGAGGGCGACAAGGTCCTGATCATCGACGACTTCCTGGCCAACGGTTGCGCACTCGAAGGCCTTATCAAGATCTGCGAAGCTGCGGGCGCCGAGGTCTCCGGCATTGGCATCGCCGTGGAGAAGGGTTTCCAGGGCGGCGGCGACAAGCTCCGCGAGCGCGGTTTCCGCGTTGAGAGCCTGGCCCGAATCGCCGATATGGACTGCGAGAATGGCGAGATTACCTTCGCCTAATCGCGCGGCACATATGATTTGCATGCGATGTGACAAAGGGACGGTCCCTTTGTCACATTTTTTGTTTGGAGGGAGGTGTTGGTATGGACGAGATCAAGATGGGATGGCGCGAGTATGCGTGCTATGCCGAGATGTCGGCCGAGGAATTGGCACGCGACTGCGAGGTGCAGGTGTTTCGCGCGACGGGTCCGGGCGGTCAGGGCGTGAACACGACGGACTCGGCGGTGCGTATGAAACATGTGCCTACGGGGATAGTCGTGACGGCGCGAGAGAGCCGTAGCCAGTTTCAGAATCGTGCGAGCTGCCTGCGCAAGCTGAAGGCCGAGCTCGAGCGTCGCGGCCGTCCGCCGCGCCGACGTGTGAAGACTAAGGTGCCCCAACGCTCGCGCCAGCGCAGGCTCAACGACAAGCACTTCAACGCCATCAAAAAGGCCAACCGCCGCAAGCCGGGCAGCGAAGATTGATCCCCTTTTAAGTTGCGGTGAAATAGGGACTGTTGGGCTGTCAAAGCCGCAAAACAGTCCCTATTTCACCGCAACATAGAAGGAGCTAGCGGGTTGGGCGCCAGACCTCGAGGGCGGCGGGGAAGATGTCGACCTCGATGCGGGAGGCGACGATGGCTTCGCCGTCGGCTTGGATGGGGTAGTTGGGCTCCTCGAAGGTGAGTTCGGCATGGCGGCAGCGGCGCATGCGCACCGGCGGAAGCTTGGTGTGGTGGCCGTCCTTGGCTGAAAGGAACATGGGCAGGGCGACTGCACGGGGCACGGGACCGCATGCGTAACAAACGTCGAGGATACCGTCGCAGGGGTCGGCGTCAGGGCAGATACGATAGCCCGAGCCATAGGTGGGGCCCAGCTGGATGGCCATGATAATCGCCCGCACGCGCTCGGCGGGCGCGCCGTCAAAGCTAACCGTCATGGGGTAGTTGCGATAGCGCAGGCCAAACTGCTCCAGGCCCGAAAGGGTATAGAGCGGAGCACCCGTTAAGCCGGTCTTCTTCCGTAGCTCGGTGGTACCCAGGCCGATGGCGGCGTCAATGCCGACGGAGAGCGTCTGGTCGTAATGCTCGACGGTCGCCTTGCCGCTGCCGCTTGCAGGGTTCCACGAGCGAATGCGCCCGATGTCCTGACGCTGCAGCTCGCAGGTGAGCAGGGCGCCAAAATCTTTACCGGAAAAATCGTCGATGCCGAGCGTCTGGGCAAAATCGTTGCCGGAGCCTACAGGCAGGACGGCAAGCGCCGGTCGGGCTGCCTCTTCTTGCGTCATCAAGCCATTGACGACCTCGTGAATCACGCCGTCGCCGCCGAGTGCGATAACGGTGCGGTAGGCCGTTGCCTGGGCGGCCAGCTCCTTGGCGTGTCCCATACGCTCGGTCAGCACTAGGTCAAACTGGGATGCGCGTGCAGTCATGTCCAAAAAGCGTTGCAGACGCTCGGCAACTTCGCGTGCCGCACCCGACTGGGCGGCTGGGTTGGCGATGATGAGCGTGCGACCAAAATCAGTTGCGTGCATGGGGCGACTCCCGGCGTGTGACATGACAGTGCGGTCGCGCTCAGGTCGAATTGCCCCCGATTGTGGCTGCACGGCGATTATTACATCTACTCTATCAGGTCGTTGTGGCGCTCGATAGCATCCGCTACCGTACCGCCCTCATCCACAATAAGCGAACGGCGCTTGGGCGAGATAATGCGCTGGGCGGGGTACACGCCGCGGTGTCCGCCGGTTAGGTAGCTGATAAAGGCCACGATGACAAAGAACCCGGCAGCCGTGCCGTGGAACAGGTCGATGGCCATCATGCAGGTGGTGATGGGCACGTTGAGGCCGGCGCAGAACACGCCGAGCATGCCGAGAGCCGCCAGAAAACTGGGGTCAAGCCCGGTAAGGCAACCGATCCAGCCACCGAGTGCCGCACCGATGCCAAACAGGGGCGTGACCTCGCCGCCTTGGAAGCCCGCGCCCAGGGTAAGCGCTGTGACGACCAACTTGATGGCTGCGTCCGCTAGGGTGGTGTTGCCGGCAAATCCGGCGCCGGAAAGCCACGTGGAAAGGCCGGCGTAGTCCCAGGCGTCGAGGAGGGTATAGGCGGCCAAAACCACGATTGCGCCTATGAGTGCGCGGACGAGGTAATTGGTGATAAAGCGACCGTACAGGCTCTTGACGGTTCGAACCGACCAGGCAAAGAGGCGTGCCGTCAGACCGAAGATAATGGCGCTGATAACAACGATGACAACCGTCCGTGGTGTCATGTTGGGAACGCTGGCGATAACATTCGCTTCGTACTCGGTACCCAGAGCGAGTGATGTGAAGTAGCCGGTAAACGAGGCGACCAGGCAGTAGATGCCCGCGGTGTAGTCGATCTTGCCGATAAAGCACATCTCCATGCCAAAGAAAGCTCCGGCAAGGGGCGAGCCAAATACGGCGCCAAAGGCCGACGAGATGCCGGCGAGCATGAGGTCGTGGTGGTCATGCTTTTTGAGGTGGGCGAGGCTCGAGATGTTGCTGGCGATGGTGCCGCCAATCTGCACCGCGGCTCCCTCGCGACCGGCCGATCCGCCCGTTAGGTGCGTGAGAGTGGAGCAGACGAAGGTGAGGACGGCCATGCGGGCATGGATGAGGCGGGTTCCCAGGGCGGAATCGATGACCAGGTTGTTGCCTCGTTTGGCGGCAAGGCCGTGGTTTTTGTACACCCATGCGGTGGCAACGCCCACAACGGGAAGCAAGGCGTAGACCCACGCATGGTGCTCGCGATAATCGGTCGCGATATTCAGCGAGGCCAAAAACGCCCAAGCGGCAATGCCCATGGCGAGCGAGACGATGAAGACGAGTACGAGCAACTTGGCGCTCGCGAGTAGGTTGCGGGCGTTGCGGCGCGTGTCGGCAGCCAAGAGATGCTCGGAGCGGGTGAGCTGATGCCTGCCGGCCATGATGACGTCGTTAAGGGAGAAGAAGCCGCCGTCGTCGAGCGGCTGGGAGTTGTCTTGCTCTTTGCTTTCGCTGTCTGATGTGTCGGTAAAAGCCATGGTGTCCTCTTCTTTGGTTACAACGCAAGCATTATAGAGCGTGACAAACGCGTCAAGCCGGTGGGTTGGTTTCGGTTCTGTTTCGTGCCCTGTAACCGACAGGTGTATTCGCGAGTGCGGACCGTCTCGCGGTCGAGCGACAGGGGATTATACTGAATAAAACATAAAGAATCGGCGCCCTTGTTACGCGCCGCGATCTGTAAGAGGTGCATATGGCAGAGAAGCTCATTCCGTTGGAGGACGCGCAGGCAATTGTCTTGTCACATGTGAGTCCGACCAGGGTTGTCGAGATTCCCGTATGGCAGGCGGCCGGCCTTCCCTTGGCAGAGGAAGCCGTGGCCGATATCGACATCTCGCCATTTGCTAACAGCGCCATGGACGGGTATGCCGTACGCGCCGCAGATCTTGCTACGGCGTCAACCGATGCGCCGGTGACGCTTTCCGTTGTTGGGCACGAGGCGGCGGGTCATGTGTTTGAGGGTACGATCGGCGCGGGCGAGACGGTCCGCATTATGACGGGCGCGCCGGTGCCAGAGGGCGCCGATGCCGTGGTGAAGTACGAGATCGTCGACGTGCTCGACGGCGACGGCAATGAGGGTTCGCACGTCCGCTTCTCGGCGCCGGCTAAGGTGGGGGAGAACGTTCGCTCTGCTGCCGAAGAAGCCCATGCCGGCGACGTCGTGATGCGTGCCGGTGAGGTTGTGGCGCCGGCTGGTGCGGGCCTGCTGGCAAGCGCCGGATACGCGAGCGTGAAGGTTCACGCCGCACCGCGCGTGGGCATCATCTCGCTGGGCACGGAGCTGGTTGCTCCAAGTGAGCTTCCGGCGCGTGGCCAGATTCGCGATTCCAACTCCTCGGCGTTGATGGCCGAGGCACTCGATGCCGGTGCCGAGCCTGTCTTCTATGGCATTGCGCCCGACGACGAGCAGGCGATATCCGAACTCGTACACCGCGCGGTGCGCGAGTGCGATTTTGTCATTACGAGCGGCGGGGCCTCGGCCGGAGACTACGATTACGTGACGGCGCTGGTCCAGCGCGAAGGCGAGGTCCTGTTCGATCGCATCTCGATGCGTCCCGGCAAGGCCATCACGTTTGGCCTGCTCGGCGGCAAGCCGTACCTGGGGCTTTCGGGCAATCCGGCGGCGGCCTACGTGGGCTTTGAGGTGCTCGCGCGCCCGGCGATTCGTAAGATGCGCGGCTTTGCCGAGGGGGCGCGTCCTATGCAACAGGCAATGCTGACACACGGAGTGAAGAAGCGCCAGGACCGTCGATTCTATGACCGCGCCACGGTTGCGCGCGATGCCCAGACCGGCGAGCTTATGGTGACTGAGGCCAAGAGCCAGAATTCGGCGCTGCTTGGCACGATGCAGCGCGCGAATTGTCTGCTGCGCATTAACGAGGGCCCGTGCGAGCTCGAGCCGGGCGATGTCGTGGATGTCGTCCGCGTCGACTTGCCCGAGGGCACCGTGCTTTAGGAGGAGCGCTATGGAGTTGAAGATATCGATCGTGACGTGTTCGGACACGCGCGACATCTCTCAGGACGAGGCCGGAGCCGCACTCGAGGAGCTCATTAAGGCGCAGGGCTGGACGGTCGCCTCGCACGTGGTTGTGCGCGACGACGTCGACGAGATCGGCGCCGCTATCGTGGACGCTGCCGACGAGCGCCATGCCCATGTTGTGCTTACCTGCGGCGGCACGGGACTTTCGATGCGCGACGTGACGCCCGAGGCGACGCGCGCCGTCTGCGACCGCGATGTGCCGGGCATTGCCGAGGCGATTCGCGCGTACTCGATGACCAAGACGCGCCGCGCGATGCTGTCGCGCGCCGTGTGCATGCAACGCGGTCATACACTTGTCGTAAACTTTCCCGGATCCACCAAGGCAGCCCGCGAAAGCTGGGAGGCGATTGCCGACCAGCTGGAGCACGCGGCACAGATGACGGCGGGCGGCGGACACGCCAAATAAGTGTTTCACCTGCGGCGGAGTGACCCGAACGGTTGCTCCGCCTTTTTGCTTGATGCCGAGGTGAAGTCGATGCGTGTCGTAATCTGAAAATTTATTCTCATGCGAGAATAATTTCTCACTGCCATTATTCGCACTGAAGTATAATTCGATTACAGAATAAAGCCTGCGGTGGGGTGCCCGGGCACAAGGTCCGAAAGGGTTCAATATGTTCGATATGGTTTCTCGCCGCGGTTTCGTTTCGCTTTCTGCCGCTGCTGCCGCCGGCCTTGGCCTTGCTGGCTGCTCGGGTAACAAGGAGTCCGAGTCTGCTGGTTCCGACGCCGGTTCTGTCAAGTCCTCCTCTAAGAAGAAGGCCGTCGAGCTGCAGATTTTCGCCGCCAACTCGCTCGAGAAGGCTCTGCCCGAGGTCCAGGAGCTCTACACCGACCAGACCGGCACCACCTTTGCCGACACGCAGTTCAAGGCCTCTGGCGACCTGGTCGAGCAGATGAAGGCCGGCGCTGCCGTCGACGTGCTCATCACCGCTTCCAAGGGCACCATGGACGATGCCGAGACTGCCGAGCTCGTCGACACCGACACCCGTGAGGACATGTTCGTCAACGACCTCGTAATCATCCGCGCCGAGGGCTCCGACACCAAGGTCGAGGCCATCGCCGACGTCGCGAACCTGGACGGCAAGATCGCCATCGGCGATGCCAAGACCGTTCCGGCCGGCAAGTACGCCAACCAGGCGCTGGCCTCTGTGGGCCTGTACACCGGCACCGAGGGCGACGACGGCGAGTACGCGCCCGAGATTGCCGACAAGGTCGCGCTGGCCGATAAGGTCGGCACCGCTGCCGCCTACGTGTCCACGGGCGACTGCGTGGCAGGTTTTGTCTACAGCTCCGACATCTACCGCTACGACGGCATCGAGGAGGCCTTCGTGTGCCCCGAGGATTCGCACAAGCCCATTGTGTACCCGGGTGCCGTGGCCGAGAGCTCCGAGCATGCCGACGAGGCCAAGGCGTTCATCGACTTCTGCCTGTCTAACAAGAAGGCGCAGAAGATTTGGGCTAAGTACGGCTTTGAGCTTTCCGAGTAGTGCGAAACTTCGCTGCATAACGATATGCTTGAGGGCGGGCGTTCTTGCGATCGCCCGCCCTATTTAGATTGAAGCGGCGTACCCGCGCGCCGTTGCCCTGTATTTGAGGAGTCGCCCGTGTCAAGGAAAACGATTCGCCTGCTCGCTGCGCTGGCGGCGGTTCTCTTTGCGTTTACCTCACTGCCCGGAGTTGCTTGTGCCGAGGCGCTTTTTGCCACTGCCGACGGACGCCAAGCGACAGAGGACTCTGCGCTTATCGATGGCGTCGATTTTGGCCTCAACGCCTTTGAGCGCAACGCCAAGGGCACGGCCCGCTCGTTTGCCGACCAGCCCGAGGGTTATCGTTTTCCCATCTACAGAAAGACGTCGCTCGTAACGGTGACCACGCCTACGAGCATCGTGGTGTGGGTCGATGCGCATGCCGCCAAGGAAGCGGGCCTCGATATCGCAAATGCCTCCGACCAAAAGGCGCTCAAGAAGATGCTCGCGGGGCTCGATAAGTCTCACTCCATGGGAGGCGCGCTGCTGGAGGACTCCAAGCTCGAGTGGGTGTTTACCTCGGACAATGAGCTGGTACAGGGCGATTACCGTTATCTGTTTAAGGTGAAGGGCGACGACGGCGACTACTACACCGTCGTGAATGCCGCGGACGCCGCAAACCCCGGGCTCAATCTGGGTGACGGAGCCCTGTGGAGCGATAACACCGCCTTGGTGCCGTATGCGAGTGTCTCGACGACGGAGCCGCCCTCGCTAGCGGAGCGCGCCGCGACCTTCTTTGGCAGTATTGACTACCGCCCGTTTTGGGTGTCCATCAAGACGAGTGGTCTCGCCTTGGTGATCGCGTTCGCGCTGGGCCTGTTTGCCGCATGGAAGACCATGGGCACCACGAGCCGCGTGAAGGGCCTGCTCGATTCGGTCTTCACCATCCCTATGGTGCTGCCGCCCACGGTCTGCGGCTTTCTTCTCCTCATGCTGTTCGGCCGCTCGACCGGGGTGGGCCAGTGGCTGATTGCGCACGGCATCTCGATTGTCTTTACGTGGCCGGCGGCGGTGATCTCTGCCGTGGTGGTGTCGTTCCCGCTCGTCTATCGTACGGCACTCGGCGCCTTCGAGAGCCTCGACACGCAGATGCTCGATGCAGCGCGCACGCTGGGCTGGTCCGAGCGACGCATCTTCACCAAGCTCATGATGCCCCTCGGCTGGCCCTCCATTGCCGCCGGCACGGTGCTCGCCTTTGCCCGCGCCATGGGAGAGTTTGGCTGCACCCTGTTCTTTGCGGGCAACTATGCCGGCATTACGCAGACCATTCCCATCGCCATCTACTTTGAATGGATGGGCGGCAAGACGTCGGTGGCGCTCTTTTGGGTCGTCGTCGTGATCGTCTTTAGCTTCTTGGTCATCCTGTTCATCAACATGTACACGGCGCATTCGCAAAAGTACCGCGAGCGCGGTCTTTCCCGTGCGGAGCGCAAGCAGGCCAAAGAGCTCGCTGGGCAGGGCGATTCGCTCGACCCCGTCGGTGGCGATGCTCTGCGTATCGATCGTGAGGCGCTGGCCGAGCTTATGCGTGACGACGCGGTCGCGAAAGGAGGTCGATAGGCCATGTCGCTCGTTCTGGATATCAAAAAGCGTTATCCCGGCTTTACCCTCGACATTCAGCTGGAAGCCGGCGAAGAACGTGTGGCGCTGCTCGGTGCCTCCGGATGCGGCAAGAGCTGCACCTTGCGCTGTATCGCCGGCGTGGAGACGCCCGACGAGGGCAAGATCGTCGTCAATGGCGTGACCTTCTTCGACTCCGCCGCGGGCATAAACTTGTCGCCCCAGGAACGCAAATGCGCCCTGCTGTTCCAAAACTATCAGCTGTTTCCCAATATGACGGTGGCCGATAACGTTTGTGCCGGCGTTGAGGATGCCGGCGACGCCGCAGCGCGCAAAAAGCTTGCCGAACGCTATCTGAGTATCTTTGGCCTGGCCGACTTTGCCGACCGCTATCCCGCGCGACTTTCGGGCGGCCAGCAGCAGCGTGTGGCGCTTGCCCGCATGGTGGCGGCGCACCCGGGCATCTTCATGTTCGACGAGCCCATGAGCGCACTCGATGCGTATCTCAAGAGCGCGCTTGAGCAAAACATGCTCGACCTGTTCGATGTCTGCAGCCGCACCGTGCTGTACGTGAGCCACGATATCGATGAGGCATGTCGCCTGTGCGAGCGCATCTGTGTGATGCACAACGGGCATGTGGAGGAGATCGGCTCCGTCGAGGACGTGGTTCGCCGGCCGCAGACCTTGGCCGCGTTGCGCCTGACGGGCTGCAAAAACACGAGCCGTGCGCGCAAGATCGGGCCTCAGGAAGTTGAAGCCCTGGACTGGGGCATGACCTTCAATGTGGGCCGCGAGGTGCCCGATAACGTGGCGTACCTGGGCATCCGCGCGAGCTACTTCCATGTGGACAACCGTGCCGAGCGTGGTCGCAACAGCTACGACCTGCACGTGGCCCGCGTGAGCGATTCGCGTTTTGAGCGCTTGGTGCTGCTGGATGTGCCACGTGCCGACGCACCGACGCGCCTGCAGTGGAAGGTCAACAAGGTGAGTGTGCCTGTCGAGGAGTTGCCGCAGGCGGGGGAGACCCTGCGCATGCATTTTGATGCGAGCAGGATTCATCTGGTTTGCCGGTAGCGCGGTGTGCGGTACGGTCGGGGGATTGGTTCCTTGGCCGTCCGGGTCCTTAACGGGCTGCCATTCGCCGAATCGGGGATGACAAAACCTTATTAATCTGATAATTATTTATCAGTCAGCGAGATACTCGCATCCCGATGCTGTCGTACGCGTGTCGGCGGTATTCGTCTGGACGACGACCGTTGATATAGTTACCTTCGACGAGAAAAGGAGGGCGCGCCGATGCCGCAGAAGACATATTCGCGTCGCGTTGCCGCGCGCGCCCTCTATATGGCTCGGAGCCGCATATGAGCAGGTATGTTCACGGCTCCGGGAGAGACGACGCACAACTAAATCATCAACCGCAAAGCAGGTTCCCCAAAATTCCGGGTTTAAGCACGGCTGGGTTTTCGCCACCCACCGTGCAGCAATACCGTAGCTATTCATTTTTGGTTCGAGAGGGGAACCGCCATGGCTGAAGAATTCGATTTCCATCCGATGTGGGAGAGCCTCGGCATGAATCTTGCCGACCACGACATGCTGCTGGGTGCCGTGGGCCAGATGTACGGGGATATGTTCCTGACGCAGAACAATCGCCCCAAGTCCACTTCCTACCTGGATTTTGTTGCCACCAACATTCATAGCGGCCGTATTAAGGAGATGCTCGACAAGAAGGAGGCCGGCGAGGCCACCAAGATCGTCGGCTCGTTCTGCGTCTATGTGCCCGAGGAAATCGTGCTTGCGTGCGATGGTATTCCCGTGGGCCTGTGCTCTGGTGCCGACTGGGCAACGGACAAGGTCGAGGAGCATCTGCCGCGCAACACCTGTCCGCTCATCAAGAGCTTTGCTGGCTTTAAGCTGGGCGGGGTCTGCCCCTACATCGAGTCGAGCGACCTGGTAGTCGGCGAGAACACTTGCGACGGCAAGAAGAAGGCCTATGAGTTCTTTGCCACGCAAAAGAACATGTACGTCATGGATATCCCAAACGTGCACGACGAGTCGACGCTCGTGACCTGGAAGGCCGAGGTCAAAAAGCTCGCTGCCAAGATCGAGGAAGAGTGCGGCGTCAAGATCACGCCCGAGCGCCTGAAGGCTGCCATCCACGCCGTTAACGAGAAACGCCGCGCCCTGCAGCGTCTGGCTGCGACCCGTGCCGCCGATCCGGCGCCTATCAGCGGTCTCGACAGCCTGCTGACCGTGCAGGCTGCCTTTATGGACGACACGCCGCGCCTGACCGGCGCCATCAACGAAATGGCTGCCGAGTGCGAGGAGCGCGCCGCCAACGGTGAGGGCGTGGCGCCCAAGGGTGCCAAGCGCATTCTGTACACCGGCACGCCCATGGCCGTGCCCAACTGGAAGCTGTTCAACCTGATCGAGAAGGCTGGCGGCATCGTGGTGGGCGAGGAGTCCTGCACGGGTTCGCGCTACTACAAGGACCTGGTCGACGAGTCCGGCGAGACGGTCGACGAGATGCTCGACGCCATCGCCGAGCGCTACTTTAAGATCAACTGCGCCGTCTTTACCCCCAACGACCAGCGTATGAAGGATATTGTTCAGATGGCCAAGGACTTGCATGCCGACGGCATCGTCGACGTGGCCCTGCAGTTCTGCACGCTCTACGAGATGGAGTCCTTCGCCGTGGAGAAGGCCGCCGAAGAGGCCGGTATTCCCTTTATGCACATAACGACCGACTACGCCGGCGAGGACGCAGGACAGCTGCAAACCCGCATTGAGGCCTTCTTGGAAACTATCTAAGCCGCGCGGCTTCCCCAGGCACCCGATCTTGCCGTTCAAACCGTCGCTTGCGTACCAAAGTACGCGGCGCTCCTCTTTCACGGCAACCTCGGGTACCTGGGAAAGCCGTCTCCGTTGTCGGATTTCTTAGTTTTTTCTTATTTGGGAGTTGTATGTCCGAGGTTTCTGAGCAGCCGTTGCCGCGCACGTTTGAGGAGTTCAACGAGCAGCGTAAGGCGGCGTTTATTCGCGTTAAGGACTACAAGCAGGCCGGCAATCGCCTGGTCGGTTTTTTGTGCAGCTATACGCCGCTCGAGATTATCGATGCCGCGGGGGCTGCGAGCGTGGCCCTGTGCGGCACGTCCGACGAGGTGATTCCCGAGGCCGAGAAGGTGCTGCCGGCAAACCTGTGCCCGCTCATCAAGTCGACCTACGGCTTTGCCTACTCGCAAAAGTGCCCGTTTACGTACTTTAGCGACATGATCATCGGCGAGACCACCTGCGACGGCAAGAAGAAAATGTACGAGCTGCTCAATGAGCTCAAGCGCACGTACATTCTGCATCTGCCGCAGAGCCGTGACCGTGCCTACGAGCGCGAGGGCTGGTACGAGGAGTGTCGCCTGCTCAAGGAGGAGCTCGAGAACTTCTACGGCATCACGATTACCGATGACGACCTGCGCACTGCCGTGCGTCGTCGCAACCGCCTGCGCGCCGCTCAGCTCGAGATGTTTGCGCTGCAGGCCAACCAGCCGGCGGCCATGAGCGGCGTCGACCTGATGAGCACCATGTTCGCCGGTACGTTTAGCTTTGATATCGAGTCCTATACGCAGCAGCTGGAGCAGAAGGTCGCTGCCCTGCGCGAGGCTTACGACGCGGGCGAGCGCCCCGTTGCGGCGGATGCCAAGCGCATTCTCATTACCGGCTGTCCGGTGGGTGGCGTGATCAACAAGATCGGCCGCACCATCGAGTCCAACGGCGGCGTGGTCGTGTGCATGGACGACTGCTCGGGCGAGCGTACGGCCGCCATGATGATTGACCCCGACGCGCCCGATATCCTGCGCGCTATCGCCGATCGCTATCTGGACATCAACTGCTCGGTCATGACGCCCAACGACGGTCGCATGGACAACACGCTGGCTATGTGCGAGAAGTACCACGTCGATGGCGTGGTGGAGAGCGTGCTGCAGGCGTGCCACACCTTCAACGTGGAGAGCGCTCGCATGCAGGAGGCCGTCGAAGGCGCGGGCATTCCGTACATGAAGATCGAGACCGACTACAGCAACGGCGACATGGGCCAGATCGAGACGCGCATCGCCGCCTTTATCGAGACACTGTAGGACGAATGCGGCATAGGGACAGTCCCTTTGCCGCATGTGAAGGAGGATGCCGTGGTTGGCATTGGTATCGACATAGGCTCGACGGCGGCGAAGGCTGCGGTGGTGGGGGCAGACGGCGCCATCGCGTGGACTTGCGTTATGCCGACGGGGTATTCGTCGGTCGATGCGGCCGAGCGCCTGCGCGCAGAGCTTGCTTCGGCCGGCTACGACGTGGCGGCCGACGACGTGCGTGTGGTCGCGACCGGTTACGGCCGTGTCGCCGTGCCCTATGCGCACAAGGTCGTGACCGAGATCACCTGCCATGGCACCGGCGCTGTGGCGCTCTTTGGCGACCACGGCACCGTGATCGACGTGGGCGGCCAGGACACCAAGGTCATCCAACTTAAAGGCGGCCGCGTGGCCAAGTTTGCCATGAACGACAAGTGCGCTGCCGGTACGGGGCGCTTTTTGGAGATTATGGCCGATCGTCTGGGCATTTCTCAGCAGCAGATGGCCGACCTCGCCCGCTCCGGTGAGCCAACCAAGATCAGCAGCATGTGTACGGTGTTTGCCGAAAGCGAGGTCATTAGCCTGATCGGTCGCGGTGAGCCGCGCGAGAACATCGCGCGCGGCGTGATCGAGAGCGTCGTCTCGCGCGTTGCCACCATGGCCGGGCAGGCGGCGGGTGCCCCGTACTACCTGACCGGCGGCCTGTGCGAGAACGCTTACGTTGTGGAGCGGCTGGGAGCGCTGCTGGGCTCGCCGGTGACCACCTCGCCCGAAGCCCGTTTTGCCGGCGCCATCGGCGCGGCGATTCGCGCGCAGCAACTCGTCTGATATACCGGACGTAGATTCGCGTTCATGCGTATACTGGGAAGAAATGACTGATCGATGAGAGGAGGTATCGATGGCAGAGGACACGATTGGGCTCACGTCTATGACCGCTGCGAGCGGTTGAGCCGCTAAGTTGGCTCCTGGAGTCCTCGCCCAGGTCCTGGGTGACTTACCAAATGTGCCCAACGACAACTTACTCGTGGGGTTCGATACCTCCGACGATGCGAGCGTCTTCCGTGTTGGCGATAACCTGGGACTCGTTCAGTCCATCGACTTCTTCCCGCCGATGGTCGACGACCCGTTCCTGTTTGGCCAGATCGCGGCAGCCAACTCGCTGTCGGACATCTACGCCATGGGCGGTACGCCGAGCCACGCCATGAACCTGCTGTGCATTCCCAGCTGCCTGGGCGTTGAGGTTGCGGGGCAGATTTTGGCGGGCGGCGCCGACAAGTGCGTTGAGGCCGGCTGCACCATCGCGGGCGGCCACACCATCAATGACGATGAGCCCAAGTACGGCCTGTCCGTGAGCGGTTTTGTCCCGCTCGATCGCATGCTCGCCAACAGCGGCGCGCGCGTGGGCGATGCTCTGTTGCTGACCAAAGCGGTCGGCTCTGGCATCATCACTACGGCCATTAAGGGCGAGCTCACCGAGCAGGATGAGGCCGCAGCGATGTTTGACTCGATGCGCACCCTCAACGAGGCGCCGATTCGCCTTGCAGAGGGCCTTGAGCTTCACGGCTGTACCGACGTTACGGGCTTTGGCCTGATCGGGCATGCGTGTGAGATGGCCGAGGGTTCGGGCGTGCAGATTGAGCTTGCGTCTGGGGCGGTGCCGCTCTTTGACCAGGTGCTCGACATGGCGCGACTGGGCATTATCCCCGCCGGTGCCTACCGCAACCAGGATTTCTTTGGCCCACGTGTGGCTGCCAACGATGACCTGGAGCCGGGCATGCTGGATGCGCTGTACGATCCGCAGACGTCTGGTGGCCTGCTCATCGCGGCGCCTGCCGCCGATGTGGATGAGCTTGCGCGCCGCCTGCATGCCGAGGGTCGCATCGCCGCCGTTGTCGGTCGCGTATGCGAGGCAGAGCCGGGCGGTCCCGCTGTTCGCGTTGTCCGCTAGCAGCGCGTTTATTGAACTATGTACCGTTTTAGAACGATTTACTCGAAAGGAAAGCTATGTCTACCAAGATTGAAGTCAACGCCATGGGCGATGCCTGCCCGCTGCCCGTCGTTAAGACCCTTAAGGCGCTCAAGCAGCTCGATGGCGAGGGCGCTGTCGTGACCTCGGTCGATAACGAGACCGCCGTCAAGAATATCTCCAAGATGGCGCAGGAGAAGGGCTGCACGGCCTCGGTTGAGAAGGTTTCTGACGCCGAGTGGCACGTGACCGTGGCGACCGCTGGCGCCGTGGCAGTGGCTGATCCCGAGCAGGACGGCGCCGCCTTCTGCGACGCCGGCGACGGCAAAGGCAAGCTCGTCATTTCCGTTTACACCGACTGCATGGGCCGCGGTGACGACGAGCTGGGCCACAAGCTCATGAAGGCGTTCATCTTTGCCGTGACGCAGCAGGAGGAGCTGCCCGCGACCATGCTGTTCTACAACGGCGGCGCCAAGCTCACCGTAGAGGGCTCGCCGGTGCTCGACGACCTCAAGGCCCTGGCCGAGCAGGGTGTCGAGATTCTCACCTGCGGCACCTGCCTCGATCACTTTGGCATTAAGGACCAGCTCGCGGTGGGCGAGGTCACCAACATGTATGTGATCGTGGAGAAGATGGAGCAGGCCGTGCGCGTCGTGCGCCCGTAGCTCATTGGATGGGATTGCCATGAGGGAGAAACGCCCGGCACTGGTCATCACGTTTCCCACCACGGCGGCCGCCATGGGCTGTGAGTTCCTGTGCACAGAACGTGGCCTTCCCGGACGTACGATTCCCGTGCCCGGGGAGGTTGCGGCCGGCTGCGGCCTGGCTTGGAAGGCCTTGCCCTCAGATGAGGATTTGCTGCGCGGCGAGCTTGCCGCGGCTGGCGTTCCCACCGAGGGCTTTACCGTGATCGACATGTGGGAGGTCGTGCGATGATCTACCTGGATAACGCGGCGACGACCATGCATAAGCCGCAGACGGTGATCGATGCCGTGACGCAGGCGATGTGTTCGCTCGGCAATGCCGGACGCGGTGCCACATCGGGTGCGCTCGATGCCGCGCGCACCATCCACGGTTGCCGCGCCAAGCTCGCGCGCCTGCTGGGTTGCCCGCGGGCCGACCATGTGTGCTTTACGCCCAACTCGACGGCGGCGCTCAACACCGCCATCAACGGCGTGGTGCGCCCCGGTGACCGCGTGGTCACGACGGTGCTCGAGCATAACTCCGTGCTGCGTCCGCTCAATCGTCTTGCGGCGGAGCGGGGCGTTACCGTTGAACATGTCGGCTGCGATGCGAACGGCGTACTCGACTATGATGAGCTTGAGCGCCTGGTGACGCCTGGCACGCGCGCCGTGGTGGTGACTCATGCTTCCAACGTGACCGGCAATGCCGTTGACGTTGCGCGCGTGGCGGAGATGGCTCATGCGGTGGGCGCGCTCGTGATTGTAGACGCCTCGCAGTCTGCCGGCACGGCGAAGATCGACATGCAGGCCATGGGGCTCGACATCGTGTGCTTTACCGGTCACAAGGGGCTTATGGGCCCGCAGGGCACCGGTGGCCTGGCTGTGGCGGAGGGCGTCGACGTGGCGCCGTGGGCCATGGGCGGCACGGGCGTGCACAGCTTCGACGCGCTGCAGCCAATGGAATGGCCTACGCGCCTGGAAGCGGGTACGCTCAACGGCCACGGAATCGCGGGACTGTCTGCCGGGCTCGATTTTATTGAGGCCCAGGGTGGGGTCGAGGCGATCTCTGCGCACGAGCGCGTGCTCGCCGATCGTTTCCTCGCCGGTGTGCGCGGGATTCCGGGAATCAAGCTCTATGGCGCTTTTGACCAGTCGACGCGCTCGGCGATCGTGTCGCTCAATGTGGGCGATATCGATTCTGCCGAGATCTCCGATGCGCTCATGCAAGGGTGGGGGATTGCGACCCGTCCTGGCGCCCATTGTGCCCCGCTTATGCACCGCGCGCTGGGAACCGAGCGTCAGGGTGTCGTCCGCTTTTCGTTTGGCTATTTCAACACGAACGAGGAGGTCGACACGGCTATCGATGCGCTGCGCGATTTGAGCCGCGATTAACGCAACCATTTGCGCCCCTTGATAAACCGTTTGCGCAACCGACCCGCATTATTGCCAAAATACGGTACTGTGAAATGATGGCCCACCATGGGTCCTCGGTATCTTTACGAATTGCGGGAAGGTTCCTATGAACAGGATCACTGCTGCCCTCTATAGATTTTTGGTCGTCTATCTTTCGGTCGCGATGGTTGTGACCTCGATACCGCTTGCGCCTAGCACGGCTTATGCCGATGATAGCTCGGCGCTTGCCGTCGAGAGCGAGGCCCAAGAGGCCGACTCGGACTCTGACACTGATGCCGATGCGGTCGATGATTCATCATCGGCGAATGAGGGCAGCTCATCAGCAGCTTCCGACTCGACTGATAGCTCTCAGGACAAATCGTCAAGCTCGGATACCAACACTCTCGCATCGAGTCTGGCGCAGGATCTCGCAAGCGACGCGACCGACTCCGATGCCGCAAAAAGCCTGGCTGCGATGGCAGAGCCCTCGTCCGATGACAGCGAAGCCGATGCCCTCACGTACGAGGATCACACGATCTATCAGTATGCCAAGCTTATGCCGAGCGGCTATGTGTACCCGTGCGATCCAGACGGAAACATAGCGGTGAAGATCGACGAGAGCAAGCCGTATAAGAATTCCGTCGATGGTCGATGGGTAAGCGGCCTGATTGTCGATTACGGGACGGATGAAGTTCCCGCACAGCTTTGCGAGGGCTCCATTTATCTGCATTCGGTGCGCTTTGAAAATAAATCCATCTCTAAAATCGGAAGAAACGCCTTCTATGGGTGTTCGAGTCTCTTCGATGTCTATCTTTCCGGTATGACCATCGGGTCTATCGAGAGCGGCGCGTTCTTTGGGTGCAGGTCGCTGGGGGGCCTGGGTTACGGTGAGATTACCACCATCGGCTCGATGGGCGAGGGCGCGTTCGCGTGGAGCGGGCTGGCGTACACGGGGCTTGACAAGGTTGTTGGCCTGACATCGCTTCCCGAGAGTGCCTACAGTGGTTGCAATCAGCTGACCGATACTGGTCTGGACAAGAACACCTCCATCACATCAATCGGTGCCGATGCATTCAAGAACTGTTCGCGCCTTGCGATTACGGGGCTCGAGAGCAATACGACGATTGAGACGCTCGGTGAGGGTTGCTTCTCCAACACGGATATGAGCGGCGGGTTGGCTCTGCCCCTTAATTCCAAAATCGAGGAGCTGCCGAACCGTGCGTTTTCCGGCACCAACCTCAAAGATGTGTACCTTGGATGCAACCATGTGGTGCTCATTTATTCCGAGACGTTTCCCAAACGCAACATGACCGTTAAGGTTCCCGCCGCGATGATGTCGCAGTACAGCAGCGGGCGTCCTAAACAGGTCTGGGAGAGTTGCAATGGTGGCCTGCCTGTCCCGGTGGGCGAGGTTCTCCAAAAGATTGAGATCTCGCGTGATCCCGACAAGATGACCTATGGGCAGGGGGAAAAGATCTCGCTCGAGGGTATGAACGTCTTGTTCCGGTACTCACATTCGACATCGATCCGCGACTATGAGGAGTTCATAAAAAGCGGGGACGGCGAATACCTTACGGCGACCCCCTGCGACGGCGACGTCTTCGATGACTCGATGGACGGAGAGCCCATACAGCTGGTGTATGACGACGGCTACACACACCTTGTCACGTACAGCAAGGGCGACCTGCAGCAGGCGGCCTGCGAGTACGCCAAGTTCATGCCGAACTACTATCTGTATCCGTGCGACGCAAACGGAAATCTTACAGTAGAGATTGATGAAAACAACCCACGCGAGAACTCTGTCGACGGTCGAATGGTAACGAATTTGATTGTCGATTCCGGGGTGGATGAAGTCGACGCGCAGCTCTGTGCCGACTCTACCAATTTGTGCTCAGTGCGCTTTGAGAATAGCTCCATTTCTAAAATTGGAATGCACGCCTTCTATAACTGCCCGAATCTCACCGATATCAGCCTTTCCGGTATGACCATCGGTCAAATCGGAAAAGAGGCGTTCTTTGGCTGCAAGTCGCTTACGAGCCTGAACATCAACGAGACCGCTACCATCGGATCTATGGGCTATGCCGCGTTTGCCGAGAGCGGGTTAGAGTCCACGGGGCTCGACAAGGTTGTTGGCCTCGCGTCGATTCCCGACAGAGCCTACGACGGCTGCAAAGCTCTGACCGATACCGGCCTGGACAAGAACACCTCCATTACATCGATTGGCGTTTGCGCGTTCAGACACTGCTCGAACCTTGCCACCACAGGACTTGAGAGCAACACAACGGTCGAAACGCTTGGCCATACCTGCTTCTACGGCACCGACTTGAGTGGCGGACTGACGCTTCCCTATAACTCCAAGATCGAGGAGTTGCCGGAAAAGGCGTTTTACGACACCAATCTCGAAACCGTATTCCTTGGGTGCAACCATGCGGTGCTCATCAATACCGACACGTTCCCCAAGTACAACATGACGGTTATGGTCCCCGCAAAGATGATTCCGAAGTACAGCAAGGGAGAGCCCAAAGCTGTTTGGGAGAGATGCAACGGCTGTCTACCCGTCCCGGTGGGCAAGGTGCTCAAGAGCGTTGAAATCTCGTGCGACCCCGACAATATGACCTATGAGCAAGGGGACACCATTTCGCTCGAGGGTATGAGCGTCGAGCTCGATTACCCGCATTCGGTATCGATTTGGAACTATGAGGCGCTCATAAAGGATGAGCTCGGCGAGTACCTTACGGCGACCCCCTGCGACGGTGACGTCTTTGACGAGTCGATGGACGGACAGCCCATCAAGCTCGTGTATGACGACGGCTATTCGCATTTCGAAACCCAAACCAAGGGCGTCTTGCACCTCAAGAAGCCCGCGTCGTCACCGCTTACGATCTCTTATGTCCAAGCGAACAATCGGCGCGGATGCAAGCTGATGGACGGCGTTGAGCTGCCCGAGGTTTCCGGTGCGATGACGATCGATGCGGGCACCGAGGTCACGCTCGATGCCGGTGCTTTGGGAATGCTCAACGACAACCTTACCTTTAAGGGCTGGTATGATACCGAGACCGAAAGGTACATCTCCAAAGAGGCGGTCTATACGTTTACGCCGGATATAGACCTGTCCCTTGAAGCGCGATTTAAGCTCAAGGACTATGCGGTGCACATCAACGATGCGCAGGCGACCGATTCGTCACAGGACTATGCGCACCTGAGCGTTACCGCTCAAAACTGCTACCGCAATGCCGGTGAAACGGTTGAACTTTCTGCCGCCACGGATGATGCCCTGTTCTTGGGCTGGTATCTGGGCGAGGGTGATAATGCGTATGCCGTGAGCGATCAGCTCGACTTTACCTATATGGTGGACGAGGAAGACGTGCCCGAGCATTATGACGCATACGGTCCCAAAATCGAGATCACGCCGCGCTACTGTGCCCCGCAGGCGAGCGTTGTCCTGAGCGTGGACGGAGTCGATGAAAACGGCCAGCCGCTCGGACAGTTCCTCTCGACCGGACTGTATGGCATTGGGTCGCGCGTCACGGTCGTGGCGGTGCCAATGCCCGGCTATGTGTTTGACTACGCGACCGATGCCCTCGGCAACGTCGTCTTTACCGGCGACGATGGCCCGTCCTACACGTTTGTGCTCGAGGGGGATGTGCAGTACACCGCGCATTTCCGCGAGGCGACCGATCCTGCCGAGTCGCTTGCGGCGCTAAAGGCCGCGCTCATCGCCGCGATTACCGCCGCCGCCGTTCTCGCAACCATATACGGCCTGGGCGAGATCGTCGACCCCATCGCGGCCGACGCGGTGATCGAGATCGGCATGGCCGACAACATTGAGGATGTCGCCGCCGTGGGCACCAAGGTGCTCAAGGAGATCAAGGACATCATTGACGACCACAAGAAACCGCATGATCCCGATAAGCCCCACGGCGACCACAAGATCGAGATTATTGCCACCGCGCAGCCCGAGGTAGGCGGTGTCGTTACCGGCGGTGGTTTCCACTACGAGGGAACAGTTGCCACGCTCGAAGCCGTCGCCAATCCCGGCTATCGCTTTGTGTGCTGGAAGCAGGACGGTGTTGAGGTTTCGACATCACCCGTTAAGACGATGACCATCACGGACCTGACGCCCGAGATTGTAAAGATGACGGCCGTCTTTGAGAAGGATGTGGACATTACAGCGGTTGCCGAGGCCGATGGCGTTCAGGCCGATTTCTCGACGGGCTGCACCGCAAGCCCCGTAAAGCAGAGCGTTAAACGCGGCGATGAGGCGATGGTCACCGCGAGCGAGGGTCCCGATTATGCCTTTGTGGGATGGTTCGAGGACGGCATCGAGGTTTCGCCCAAGCGTACGTATACCTTTAAGGCCGAGGTCGACCGCCATCTGGTTGCACGCTTCCGCAAGGCGGACAAGACCATCCTGGTGAATACCGACCCCCTCGACAGCGCGGAGGTGTTGTGCGATGGCGTGCCGGTCGTGGACGGCGGGGTTCGTGCGAAGGATGGGGACATCCTCACGTTTACGATGCGGCCCAAGGTGCGCCCCGACAATCCGGAGAAGACGTACCGGTTTGTGGAGTGGCGCGAAACCGATGCGCAGGGCATCACAATTGCCAACAAACAGGAGGTTTGCGAATACCGCGTTAACGGCAATGCCCGGATCGAGGCCGTGATGGACGGCAGGGATACGCATACCGTGCGTGCCGAGGCCGACCCGCTCGAGGGCGGCACCGTTACGCTGAAGCGCGGCGAGACTGCCGGTATGGTCCTCGAGGTTTCCGAGGGCGAGCGCGTGACTGCGGAGGCCACGCCATCCGAGGGCTATATCTTTGACGGTTGGTATCTGAGCAACGGCGGCTCTGATGCCGCCTCGACGCTGGTTTCGAGCGAGCGTTCCTATACCTTTGAGCCTATTACCGACTGCGTGGTCCAAGCGAAGTTTACGCGCGCCTGCAAGGTGGACGTTGTCGTTGAGCCGGCCGCGGCTATGGCGGGCAAATATATGGTGCATGGCGAAGGCTATTGCATGAAGGGCGAGCCCGCCACGCTGAGCATTGAGCTCACGGCCGAGGCGAGCAAACAATTTACCTTTAAGGGCTGGTACGACGCCAAGACGGACCTGCTGCTGGGTACCGATCCCAGCTACCTCGAGTTCTATCCCGAGGAGACGGAATGTACCGTACGCGCGGTGTTCGAGGAAAACACCTATACCGTGACGGCGAAGGCCAAGAAGACCTTTGTGGAGCGCGGTACCGTTGAGATCGAGGGACATCCCGGGGCATCTTCGGTTACCTGCGGATACGGCGATACGGTGATGCTCAAGGCGAAGGCCAACGACGGCTACCGCTTTGACCATTGGAAGGATGGCTCCGGTAAGGAGTGCGACACCGCCGAGCTGGTCGTTAAGGTTACCAAGAGCGATACCTATACCGCTATCTTTACCGACTCAAAGCCCGAGGTCATGGTCACGGCCGATTCGTGGCTCGGCGGTACCGTGACGTGCAACGGGACGGTGGTGAAGCCCACGACCGATAAGTTTAAGCTGGGGGAGACCCTTCATCTGACGGCCAAGGCCCATCCAGGCTTTTTGTTCCGGGGCTGGTATGTCAACGGGCGCCTGAAGAGCCTTAAGCACGAGACCTCGTTGGTTGCCAAAGCTCGCGGTAAAACCGGGCGCTGTGTTATTACCGCGGCCTTTGTGCCCATCGATACCGTCTGCGTGCCCCTCGCCGATCCTGCAGAGGGTGGCACCGTCAAGGCGAGCCGCATCCTTGCAGACCGTGGTGCGGAGGTTGCCCTTAAGGCGGCGCCCAATCCCGGCTATGTCTTTACTGGTTGGTATACGGCCGACGGCACGTTTGAGTCTGCCGATACGGAGTTCACCTGCCACCAGGAGCGCAGCCATGTGCACGTCGCTCGCTTTATGGCAAAAAGCTATGAAGTCGACGCCACGACGGTAGTCGATTCCAGCACCGGTTCGCTGGTCGAATCGAGTGCCGCCGGCTGGGTCGAGGGCACGGGTACCGTCGAGGCGGGGCATGCCGCTACGCTGACGGCGCACGCGCTTTCGGGCTATGCGTTTGAGTATTGGGCCGATGCTTCGGGCGCCGTGGTAAGCCGTGACAGCACCTATCACGTGGTGCCGACGTCTGACACGACGCTCCAGGCCGTGTTCTCGGCAAAGCAATATACGGTTGACGTCTCGTGCGAAGAGAGCTTGGGTACGGTCAGGGGCGCGGGGACATATGCCGCCGGGCAAGTTGTCACCGTGCGTGCAGTCGCCGCCGAGGATACGGCTTTTGTGGGCTGGTTCCGTAACGGAACGTGTGTGAGCTCCAAGAAAACCTATCGATTTACCGTGCGCGAGGATACGTCGCTCTACGCCGTCTTTGCGTCGGGTTCGTATGTCGTGAGCACGGTTGCCTCGCCTGCCGAGGGTGGAGCCGTGAGCGGCTTTGGCGGCTATGAGGCCGGCGACCGTGCAACGCTTCGTGCGATCGCCAACACCGGGTATTCGTTTGCCGGCTGGACGGACGACAAGGGCGAGACGATCAGTGAGAACGCCGACTGTACCGTTAAGGTCACGGGTGATGCCACCTATACGGCGACCTTTAGGCCTAAGTCCTATCAGGTCGTTTTGAGTGCGAGTGACGATGGCGTGGGCACCCTGAGCGGTGAGGGCTCCTATCAGTTCGGTGATACGGTCGAACTCAACGCTACGCCCATGGGGACCAAGCGTTTTGCCGGTTGGTATGTTCTGGGCACCGAGGGCAACAAGTCACTGCTGAGTTGTGACGCTCATTGCTGGGTTAAGCTCGACAAGGATATGGTCGAGGGGCTCGAGGACGAAACACTGGAGCTCCAGGCAGTGTTTGCCGATCCGTACGAGGTGACCGTTACGGGCGAGGTCGTGGTGAAGGACAAGGCTTCGAGCAGGGGCTGCCGTGTTACGGGCAGCGGTAGCTTTGCCGTAGGCGATCAGGTGGAACTGACCGCTGTTGCCGGTATGGGCTATCGCTTTGTGGGCTGGAGCACCGACAAGGAGGGTACCTCGATTGTCGAGACCGCGACGACCCTTGATGTGACCGCCACGCAGGATATGACGTACTACGCGCAGTTCGAATCCGATGGACAGGTGACCATCACCGTCACGGGGTCGTCCATCTTCCGCGGCACGGCCCTTCTGGTCGACGGCATCCCCGCCGGCAGCAGGTCGTACGACAGGGGCGACATGTATATGGCGATTGCGATCCCGTGGAAGAAGTACCACTTCTCGCACTGGGTCGACGATGCGGGCGTCACGGTGAGCTACAGCGCGTTCTATATCGGCACTGCAAAGGAGAATAGGCAGCTCACGGCTGTGTTCTATGAGACAGGCTGCGATGTTCAGGTCGCTACGTATCCCAAGGGCGCGGGCTTTAGCATGGTTGCGCTTGGTACCGGCGGCTCCTACCACTCCGCGGCGATTATGTTTACCGTGCCGCATAAGGGCTGGAAGTTTAAATACTGGGTTGACGAGAACGGCCTTCCCGTGGGGGCCACGCCGGTAATCAACCGCGTGGTGTTTGGCAACCGTACCTTTACGGCCGTTTATGAGCGGGCGTCGATGACGGTTACGGCGGTGGACCCACGAGAAGGCGGACACGTCGAGGGTTCCTCCGAGGACGAATCGCTGGGATA
The DNA here is from genome assembly GCA_934654765.1 of uncultured Collinsella sp. Taxonomy (GTDB): domain Bacteria; phylum Actinomycetota; class Coriobacteriia; order Coriobacteriales; family Coriobacteriaceae; genus Collinsella. The sequence goes on from CAKUGX010000001.1 coordinate 33,111, forward strand.
TGCCGTGACCAATGAGGTCGAGAACGGTGAGTCGACAACGCTGACTGCCGTTCCCGATGCGGGCTACGTGTTCGATGGGTGGTATGCGCGCAACGATGACGGGTCGTTGGGCGATGAGCCGCTGAGCACGGATGCAGTTTGGACGTTTGTCCCCGAGGACAACATGACCGTCGAGGCGCGCTTTGCGGAGGCGCCCAAGTACAAGGTGACGGCGCTGGCGGTCAACGGATCGGTCGATCCGGAGTCTACTTTGGTCGCTACGGATGGTAAGGTGACGCTTTCGGCGACGCCCGATGAGGGCTGCTATCTGACGCGCGTGACCGTTACCGAAGAGGCTGGCGAGGACGGTTCGGCCGGCAATGCCTATGACCTTGATATTTCTGACTATAAGGGTGGGGCGTACGCGGTCACGCTGAGCGGCGTGAGTGCTCCGCAGCAGGTCACGTTTGAATTCGCGAATGCTGCGGCTCCAGAGGTGCTCGCTCAGCCGCTGGATGCGAGTGCTTACGAGGGCGATCCGGTTGAGCTTTCGGTTGGCGCCGAGGCGGGGCGTAATGTTCGCGTCCATGCCGCTGTGTCTTCGGGTTCTGCCGCCGACGTTAAGCTGAGCTACCAGTGGTATCGCGTGTCTGCCGACGGCAATGTGAAGCTGAAGGGCGAGACCGGGGAGACCCTCTCGATTGCCCAGCTCGACAGCGACAGCGAGGGCGAGTATTTCTGCCGCATTACGCAGAGCTACCTGGGTACGGTGACAAAGACGGATACCGAGCATGCGACGGTGTCCATCGTGCCTCGCGAGGCGCTCGTGTTCAACGGGCGCGTGCTGCCGGCGGCGACCGCTCACGATGACTACCGTGTCGTGATTGCCGGCGCCAGGGGCGGCAAGGCGCCGTATGTGTACAACTTGGATGAGGTTGAGGTTCCCGAGGGCATGCTGCTGACGCAGGCCGATGACGGAACGGGTGCCTTGGTGCTCTCGGGCGTGCCTTCGGCTACGGGTGTGTGCCGCTTCAAGATTAGGTGCACCGATGACCTGGGCAACAAGCGTGTTGCACACTTCGCGCTGGTCGTGAAGGCGAAGGAAGCCCCGCTCGCATTTGAGGGCCAGAGCTTTACTTACAATGCGACGGCGCAGGCTCCGGAGCTTTCGGGCGTGCCCGAGGGCTGCGAGGGCGATGTTAAGCTGACCTATGTGGGCGCGGGCGATACACATTACTTGTCTGATCAGGCACCGGTGGACGCCGGTACGTATCGTGCGTTGGCGACGCTCGACGCTAACGGATATGTGGGTAACGCAAGCTGCGACTTTGTCATCGAGAAGGCTCCGGTCGATATTTCGATCCAGACGTCCGACGTGACATACGATGGCGCACGACACGGTGCGGCGGTTGCGGTTGCCGGCCTTGATGCGTCCGCCTATTCCGTTACGTATCGCGGCGTCGATGGAACGTCCTATGGCCCCACGGCGCTGGAGCCGTGCGACAGTGGCAACTACTGCGTTACGGTTAAGGTGAACGACCCCAACTATCAGGGCAAAAAGTCCGCTGAGTTCTCGATTGCAAAGGCCAGCCAGGTCATTACGGGCACGACGACCTATTCGGGCGTGTACGGTGGCGACCCCATTGTGTTCGATAACACTGCCCAGACTCCCGTGAGCTTTGAGCTCGTTGACTCCGCGGACGACGACGCAAGCCCGATTTCGATCAAGGGGCGTTGCGCGACCGTGAAGGCTGCTGGTGCGGCGCGTGTTGTCGCCCATGCCAAGGCGTCTCGAAACTATCTTGCCGCCGAGGACGTTGAGCTTGCGGTTACTGTTGCTCCGGCTCAGCTGCTGGTGAAGGTCGACGATGCCGAGCGCTTTGAGGGCCAGGCGAATCCCGAGTTTACCTCCAGCCTGGTGAGTCGTTGCGATACCTCGGACGTAAAGGTTACATACTTCTGCTCGGCGAATAAGAAATCGCCGGCGGGTGAGTACCAGATCGACGCGACAGTCGCCGATCCGAACTTCGATGTCGCGGTCGATCCCGGCACGCTGACGGTCAAGAAGAAACCCGAGCGCTACAAGGTGACGGCGAAGGCGGTCAACGGTTCGGTCGACAATGCTTCGGTTACGGTTGTTGAGGGCGGGGATGCGACCCTTTCGGCGACGCCTGACGAGGGTTGCTATCTCGAGCGGGTGACGGTCTCGGAGGTCGGCTCGGACGAGGCCGTCGACCTCGACATTTCTGATTACAAGGGCGGGGCGTACGAGGTCACGCTGAGCGGTATCACCGCGTCGCAGAGGGTTACGTTTGAGTTCGCAAAGGCGGACGTGCCGCGTGTGGTCGCGCAGCCGCAGGACGTGAGCGCCCACGAGGGAGATTCGGCAGTGCTCTCGGTTGCTGCCGAGGCGGGGGAGAATGTCGCCAACCATGCCGCCTCGTCCACGGGCTCTGCCGCCGAGATTGAGCTTTCGTACCAGTGGTTCCGCATGGTGGATGGCAAGGCCGTTGCGCTCGAGGGCGAGACGGGAGAGACGCTGCCGCTCTCGGACCTTGATGACGAGCGGGCAGGCGAGTACTTCTGCCGCATCACGCAGCGCTACCTTGGCACTGAGAAGCAGACGGACAGTGATTGTGCTTCCGTCTCCGTCGTTGCCTGGGATACCCTTGTGTTCAATGGCGACGTGCTGCCGGCAGCGAGCGCCCACAGCACGTACCTCGCAACGATTGCCGGGGCCGCGGGCGGCAAGGCTCCGTACGAGTACACATGGGATGAGACGAAGCTCCCCGACGGGCTCAAGCTCTCCCGTACTTCGGGCAGCCTGACGCTCTCTGGTGTTCCGTCAAAGACGGGCGTTTCCGCCTTCGATATCACGTGCACGGATGCCCGCGGCGAGACCGCGACCGCCCGCTTTGCGCTCGTTGTCCAGGCGAAGCGTGTAAAGCTTACGTTTGCGGATAGCGACTTTACCTACAGTGGCGCGCCGCAGGCGCCCGAAGTTTCCGGTGCTCCCAAGGTCTGCAAGGGCGATCTCAAGATTAAATACTACGGGACCGGAAGCACGCATTATTCCTCGACCGAGGCTCCGACTGATGCCGGCACGTACCGCGCTGTTGCAACGCTACGAGCCCATGGCTATGCCGGTGCCGCCGTCTGCGAGTTCGAAATCGCTCCGGCGAAGCTCAAGGTGAAGGTCGACGACGCCGAGCGCTTCGAGGGGGAGGCGAACCCTGCGTTCACCTCGACCCTGGAGAGTGCGGTAGATACCTCGGGCGTGAAGGTCAAGTACTCCTGCGATGCCGATGAGAGCTCTCCTGCTGGCAAGTACCAGATTGGCGCGACGGTCACTGACCCGAACTTCGATGTCGAGGTCGTGCCCGGAACGCTGACGGTGAAAAAGAAACAGGAGCCCGTTGATCCCGACCCGGTCGTTCCGGATCCGGACAATCCGGATAACCCTGATCCGGACAACCCGGACCCTGATCGGCCTGATCCGGATCCCAACCCCGACAACCCCGACCCGGATAATCCGGACCCCGACAATCCTGAGCCGGACCCCAACCCGGATAATCCGGATCCCGGTAAACCTGACCCAGACCCCAAGCCCGACCCGGATCAGCCGAATCCTGACAATCCTGATCCGGACAATCCCGAACCCGATAACCCGGATAAGCCCGAGCGCTTTGAGGTGACGACAAGGGCGGTCAACGGCTCGGTCGACAACGCTTCGATAACTGTTGATGCCGGCGGCAACGCGACGCTCTCGGCGACGCCCGACGAGGGTTGCTACCTCGAACGGGCGACGGTCACGGAGGACGGTTCGGACAAGGTCGTCGACTTCGACATCTCTGACTATAAGGGAGGAGCGTACGAGGTCACGCTGAGCGGCGTTGCCGCGTCGCAGGAGGTCACGTTCGAGTTCGCGAAGGCGGACGCTCCGAAGGTGATCGCCCAGCCGCAGGACGCGAGTGCCCACGAGGGCGATGCTGCCGTGCTCTCGGTCGCGGCCGAGGCAGGCAAGGCTGTTCTCGACCACGCTGCCTCGTCCGCGGGTCCGGCCGCCGATGTCGAACTGTCCTATCAGTGGTTCCGCATGGTGGACGGCGAGGCCGTGGCGCTCGAGGGCGAGACGGGGGAGACGCTCCTCATTGAGAACCTCGATGACGATTGCGCCGGCGAATACTTCTGCCGCATCACTCAGCGCTACCTTGGCACTGAGACGCAGGCAGACAGCGATCGTGCTGTCGTGTCCGTTGTGCCCCGGGATGCCCTTGTGTTCAACGGCGGCCTGCTGCCGGCGGCGCGTGCACATAGTGCGTACCGTGTGACGATTGCCGGAGCCGCGGGCGGCGAGCCTCCGTACGAGTACACGTGGGACGAGGAAGATCTTCCCGACGGGTTTAAGCTCACCCGCGCGGCGGGCGGCCTGATGCTCTCGGGTACGCCGTCCAAGGCCGGAGTGTTTAGCTTCGACGTCACGTGCAAGGACGCTCAGGGAGAGACGGTGACCGCGCACTTTGTGCTGGTCGCCCAGGCGAAGCGGGTCGAGCTTGCATTTGAGGGCGGCAGCTTCGTCTACAGCGGTGATGCCCAAGCGCCCGAGGTCACGGGTGTCCCCAAGGCCTGCGAGGGCGACCTGAGGATCAGGTATTACGGGACGGACGGCACGTACTATTCGTCGAGCGAGGCCCCGACCGATGCCGGCACGTACCGCGTTGTTGCCACGCTGCGAAGCAACGGGTATATCGGCGCCGCCTCGCGCAAGTTCAAGATTACGCCGGCGAAGCTCAAGGTGAAGGTCGATGACGCCGAGCGCTACGAGGGAGAGGCGAACCCCGCGTTCACCTCGAGCCTGGAGAGCGCGGTCGATACTTCGGGCGTGAAGGTCGAATACTCCTGCGACGCCGATGAAAGCTCACCGGCGGGCGAGTACAAGATCGGCGCGACGGTCACCGATCCGAACTTCGATGTCGAGGTTGAGCCCGGTACGCTGACGGTGAAGAAGAAGCAGGGGCCCGTCAATCCCGACCCGGATAAACCTGATGGACCCGATCCGGACCAGCCGGACAAGCCCGAGCCCGATAAACCGGAACCTGACCAGCCGGATAAGCCGGACCCGGATAACCCGGATAAGCCGGAGCCCGACCAACCGGACAAGCCAGAGCCCGGTAAGCCGGACCCGGATAAGCCCGGAACGCCCGATTCCGACCAGTCGGATTCTAAGGATCCGGCAAAACCCGGTAGTTCGGATGATTCCGCAGCCGATAAGACAAAGGCGAATGCCACGGAAAACTCTGGCAAGAAGGATTCGTCCAAGTCGAGCGCTCAGCAGCTCGCCGATACGGGTGATCGCGCACCATTGGCCGTCGCCGTCGCTGCGGGCGCCGTTGCACTTATCGCGCTGGGGCTCGAGCTGCTGCGTCGCCGCCATCCGGGCGCGTAGTGCACTCGCTTGGCAGCCAGATTGACGCCCTGGTAGGATGTAGCCTGCTAAAGCGTTTATACTTGCGGGACGGGCACGTTGCCCGTCCCGTTTTTGTTTCGACCCGAAAGGTGGCCTTATGGCTTCATCTGCCCCGCGCGGCCTTCGCTCCGACCATGTCGTTACCGTCGGCATCGCTCTGTTCTCGATGCTCTTTGGCGCCGGCAACCTCATTATTCCGCCGCTTCTGGCACTGCAGGCAGGTTCTGCCACGCCGCTTGCCATGATCGGCTTTTTGATTGCCGCCATCGGCCTGCCCGTCATGGGCTTTATCGCTGTGGCGCTTGCCGGTACGGCGCGTGAGCTTGCCGGTCGCGTGCACCCCAAGTTTGGCGAGTTCTTCGTCGCGGCAGTGTACCTGGCGATCGGTCCGTGCCTGGCCATTCCTCGTACGAGCTCCACGGCCTTCGAGATGCTGGTGCCGCTGCTGCCCGAGGGCATCTCGCTTGGCGCCGCACGCCTAGTCTTCGCTGTCGCCTTCTTCGTGGTCGCGTTTGCGCTCACGCTGCGCCCGGGCGTTATCACGCGCGTGCTTGGTCGCATTACAGGCCCTGCGCTCATTGCGCTTATCGTGCTGGTCGTGGGTGCCGCCGTGATCTCGCCCCTGGGACCGGCTGCTGCCCCGCAAGCTCCCTATGATGCCGGCGCTGCGGTCCAAGGCTTCTTGACCGGCTACCAGACCATGGATCTGCTTGCGTCGCTCGCCTTTGGCATCATCATCGCCGAGACCATTCATGAGCTGGGCGTGACCGACGACAAGCGTGTCGCCTTCGAGATCTCCCGCTCCGGCGTGATCGCCGGCGTGCTCATGGCCATCATCTATTGTGGCTTGGCCCTTGCCGGTATGCAGCTCGGCACCGTGATGCCCGACGCTACCAACGGTGCTGCCATCCTCGCTCGCTCGGCCTCCATGCACTTTGGGCTGGCCGGCACGGTCGTGGTCTTCGCTATCTTCTTCCTCGCCTGCATGAACGTGTGCATTGGCCTCATCAGCTGCTGCTCGCGTTACTTCTGCGAGACCTATGTGGTCGAAGGGGGAGCGGAGGCTTCCGAGGAGGCCATGCGCCGCCCCTTCGCGATTCTCGCCTTTGTGTTCGCGGCGTTTTCGTGCGTGCTTTCCAACGTGGGCCTCGACATGATCCTCATGTTCTCGGTGCCCATGCTCAACGCCTTGTATCCCGTCGCCATCGTGCTGGTGCTTATGGGTCTGGTGCACGGCTTTTGTGACGCGCATCCGCAGGTGGGGGTTTGGGTTGGCGGCGGTGTCGCGGTCCAGAGCGTGATCACTTCGATCCGTGACGCGTTCTTTGCGGGTGCCTGGCTGCCGTTCGATGCTTTGCCGCTGGCGGATATCGGTGCCGCATGGGCGCCGGTCGCCGTGGTGGCGTTTGTGATCGGCCTGCTCCACAACCGGTTTGTCGCACATTCGAGGAGCTAGGGTTTCTGCGCTTGCACAGGCGGGGAGTCTCCCCTATAATTTCCTTCGCTTTGGGACACGCAAGGTTTAGACCTTAGCTGCTCAACACCTTCGGGACGTGGCGCAGTTTGGTAGCGCGCCTGCTTTGGGAGCAGGATGTCGCAGGTTCAAATCCTGTCGTCCCGACCATATCTTGCGGGCGTAGTTCAATGGTAGAACCCCAGCCTTCCAAGCTGATGACGCGGGTTCGATTCCCGTCGCCCGCTCCATAAGATTACTTAACGGCTCTGGCCCCATTTGGGGCCAGAGCCGTTTTCATATACATCCGAGCCCTCACATCCCCTCCTAAGTTGCGGTGAAATACGGACTGTTTTTCGGCTTTTACGAGCCATGCAGTCCGTATTTCACCGCAACTTTTTGTAAGGGAGTTTTTTGATACCGCTGAGAGGCCTGTGGCTACCGTCTGCCGAGCTTCAAAATGCCTTATGAAGCTCTGAGCTGCGGCGTCAAGCTTTTGGTCAGCTTTTGGCAAGAATATTGAACGCCGTTCTGCGATAGCGTAATGCTATCCGCTTGTTCTTGATAGTTGTGGGGCTAGTTATGCTCGATAGAGGCAAACATTTTCCGCAGTCATACGCAAGGATGCTGTTTACGGCGCTTGGAATACATCAAGATGGACAGTTGCTTGTAACGATTGACCCTTGGGATGAACGTCGCGCGCGCGAACTTATGCAGGAAAAGCTTCTGCTTCGTCTTTACAACCATGTATATGTCGATCCCGTTTATTGGAACAACCTTGACGTTAAGGACCGCGTCTTTCAGTTAGCGTCTGCCATAGCAGTCGTTGAGCCGGATGCCGTGTTCTGCGGATCGACTGCGGCTTTGCTATATGGCATAGGTTCGGCGCACACGCTTCTCAATAAAGTACAAGTGCTGTTGCCGCGGTCTACGAGGCGCGATACGTATGAATTCGTTGAATATCGGCGCTGGCGAGCGGGCGAGGTGTGGCGGTTCGGACCGTTTACGGTAACGGATCCATACCGAACGGTGGTTGATATTGCTCGAACGAGTGCATTTCGGTATGCGCTTGGCTACGTCGATGGATTGGCCCGTGAGTATGACGTCGAGCGCGAGGAATTGCGCGCGTATGCGCAGGCTAATTGTCGCGGGCTGCATGGCATTGCGCGTGCGTTTGATGTGTTCGAGTATATGGACGGAAGGTCGGATAACGGGGGAGAGTCCGAGGCGCGGGCGGCCATGATTCTCGCTGGTGTCGCTGCTCCTGAGCTTCAGGTTGAGATTTTTCGGCCAGGAAACGCCGGCTATTATCTGGCAGATTATGGTTGGCAGATGCCAGATGGGTCATGGATGTTGGCAGAGCTTCACGGTTTGGGCAAGTTCGAGGACGATACTCAAAACGACCTGGAGCATGCCGCGGCAAAAACCTATCGAGCTGCCTTATTGCGCGATGCGAACCTGCGTGCCATGGGTCATAACGTCATTCATTTCAAGCTGTCAGACACCTACGACGTCGATGCTTTCGGCGCCATGATGCGCGGTTACGGCATTCCAACAACAAAGCCTTTTGCGGATTCCTGATAGCAGGGACAACCAACTCCGCCTCCTAACAATAAGTTGCGGTGAAATATGGACTAAATGGCAGCTCAGAGGCATAAAACAGTCCGTATTTCACCGCAACTTAGGAGGGGATGGGGGTTAGTTGCGGGGGCGGTGGCGGAGCTTGTCGATGGTGGCGTCGGTGCTACGGTTGCGGCTGCTGCGGGCTTCGACTGCGGTTTGGCGCTTGCGACGGTAATCGATCATGCCTTGGATGATGGGCTTGCCAAAGCTCACGACGTCGTCGTTATAGATGGCGGTACGGGCGGCAAGCAGACAGTCGGTAAAGTCCATATGGGTCTTGCCAAAAAGTTTGATGGCAAGGGCGACAACGGTGGGCTCATCAACCATGACGTCATCGAGCAGCCTTTTCATGGCCGCGGCAATCTCAACGCGGGGAACCTTATAGACGTCGCGCAGCGTGACCACGACGCGCGTGATGATTTCGGGGTAGACGCGAGCGGTGCGCGTGGCGATGACCTTGGCGGCGCGCGGCGACAGAACTTCGTCGTCGTCAAGCAGGTAGCGTAGGATGACAGTCTCGTCGATGATGGTGCTACTCATGGATATCTACTTCCTCGGGACCCAAAATCGAATCGTCGCTTTCTGTAGCAAGGTACTCAATCCAGGCATTGCGCTCCTCGGCGCGGCGATTGGGGTCACCATATGCTTTGAGCGATCCATAGGCGGCGGTGCCGTCCTTTGAGCGCACGGCGACCGGCTGAAAGGGGAGCTTGCGCATCAAAATGCTCTGCGCGACAAATAGACGGACAGCCTCGGCGAGCGATGTGCCCATGGCGTCGTAGAGATGCTCAGCATGCTGCTTGTCTTCCTCGCGAATGCGCACCTGCAGGATGGCTCGTTTTTGCGTCGATGACATCACTGCCCTCCCTTAGCTAGCGTGCAATATGAATGGTCAAATACAGCATCGGATAATAATAGCCAATCTTATAACCACTACTTTATTGCACTAGAGTAATTGAGTCTGAACAATATTACAAACGTACTACATCCTTCAGAAGCGAGCGCGAAATCTTTCTTGGATGTACGCATGTAATACACTCACCTTTATAGCTTCTAGAGAATAATTCCAACCTGCCAAAACCCCTGCAATACACCCGTATTGCAGGGGTTTTGCTCAAGTTTGCCCCCTGCAACTGCGTATATTCAATCTGTATACCGTTGGAGAAATTCTACCGAGTGCCTGTTTCGCCGCATGCATTCGATACGCCGATGCCGGGCCACGGGCGGTCCGGGGCAACGTCGACAGAGTCTCTCCGGCATGGGATTCAGGAGGGAGTGAACAACATGGGCAATAAACGAGTCGTAGCCGATTCCTCGCGCTGCATTGGGTGCCAAACCTGTATGGCGGCGTGCATTGAGGCGCACGACATCCCCGGCAACATCGCCGCACCGCGCCTACGCGTGACGCGCACCTACGAGATTTCCGCACCGGTGGCCTGCCATCACTGCGAGGACGCTCCGTGCGCCAAGGCATGCCCCACGGGCGCGCTGTTCTTTGATCCAAAGAACCATCGCATCGGTGTGAACGAGGACAACTGCATCGGCTGCAAGAGCTGCGTCATGGCATGTCCCTTTGGCGCCGTGAGCGTGGCGACCACACAGGTCCCCGTCTTGATGGGCGATGTGCGCGTGGGGTCGCAGACCAAGAGCTTTGTGCTCAAGTGCGACCTGTGCGTGGACCGTCCCGGCGGCCCGGCATGTGCCGAGGCCTGCCCGACCAAGGGCCTTTCCTTGGTGGACGAGGAGCGTCTGGCGGAGCTGACCGCCGAGCGTGCCCGCGCCACGATTGAAAACGAGGCGTAGGCAGCCGACCCAACAAGCCCAACGATTGTCAAACAAGTACCGAATAATCGGTAGCGCAGAAAGGAAGGAGGGTGTCATGGAGAAGCATAAAGTGATCTGCCCGTATTGCGGCGCCGGTTGCCAGTTTAACCTCCTGGTCCAAAACGGCCAGGTCGTGGGTACCGAACCGCTCAACGGCATCACCAATCAGGGCGAGCTGTGCCTCAAGGGCATGAGCGGCTACGACTTCATCAACGACACCAAGATCTTGACTCCTCGTGTGCTGCACCCGATGATCCGTCGCACCAAGGGCGCGGATCTTGAGCGTGTAAGCTGGGACGAGGCACTGGATTTCACCGCATCTAAGATGCAGGCCATAATTGACGAATATGGTCCTAACGCTGTCATGACCACCGGCTCCTCGCGAGGCGGCGGCAATGAGGCGAACTACGTCATGCAGAAGTTTACGCGTGCGTGCATCGGCACCCACAGCGTGGACAACTGCGCCCGTACTTGACACGGCCCTACTGTCCTCGGTCTGATGGACACGGTTGGTTCAGGTTGCATGTCTTGCTCCATCCCCGGTATGGAGGATGCGGGCTGCATATTCCTCTTCGGCTATAACCCTGCCGATTCGCACCCGATCGTCGCAAGGCGTATCGTGCGAGCCAAAGAAAAGGGTTGCAAGATTATCGTCGCCGACCCGCGCCATATCGAAACCGCGCGTATCGCCGACATCTACCTTCCGATCAAAAACGGTTGCAACGTGGCGTTCCTCAACGCCTTTGCCAACTGTTTGGTCAACGATGGTCTCTATGACAAGGAATTCGTCGCCGAGCACACGAACGGCTTTGACGAGTGGTGGGAGACCATTAAGAACTACACTCCCGAATCCGTACAGGACATCACGGGTGTCGAACCCGCGTTGATCCACCAAGCTGCCGAGATGTACGCCACGGCGAAGCCCTCTGCCATCATTGGCTGGGGCATGGGCGTATGCCAGCAGAAGCAGAACCTGAAGACGGTGCATACCATCGCCTCCATCGCCTGCGTTGCCGGCCAGATCGGCAAACCCAACTCCGGTCTCGCGCCCGTGCGTGGCCAGAACAACGTCCAGGGCTCCTGCGATATGGGCATGCTGCCCAACCTGTACCCTGGCTACCAAAAAGTCACCGACCCCGCCGTGCGCGCCAAGTTTGCCAAGGCTTGGGGCGTGCCCGAGGAAAAGCTCCCCTTGGAGGAGGGCTACAAGCTCACCGACCTGGGTCACCTGGTCGACGAGGGCAAGGTGCACTGCTTCTACAACTACGGCGAGGACCCGGTGCAGACCGAGCCCGATTCGGCCGGCATGCGCAAGACGCTCTCCGAGCTGGATCTGTTCATTTGCCAGGACATCTTTATGACGCAGACGACCATGCTCGCCGACGTCATCCTGCCCGCTACCTCTTGGGGCGAGCACGAGGGTGTCTTTACCGCTTCTGACCGTAGCTTCCAGCACTTCGACGCCGCGGTTCCGCCCAAGGGCGAGTGCCGTCACGACTGGGAGATCTTCGCGGACCTGTCCACGCGCATGGGCTACCCCATGCACTACGACAACACCGAGCAGATCTGGAACGAGTGCATTAGCCTGTGCCCCAACTTTGTGGGCGCCACCTACGAGAAGATGGCCCCCGAGGGCGGTTACGCTCAGTGGCCCGTCAAGACCACCGACGTGAACGACCACGGTACGGCCGACATGTTCGCAGGCGGCAAGTTCACCACCAAGGACGGCCGCGCCAACCTGATGGCGCACGATTGGGAGGCGCCCTCCGAGCTTCCCGACGATGAGTACCCGCTCATCCTGTGCACCGTCCGCGAGGTTGGCCACTATAGCTGCCGTTCGATGACCGGCAACTGCAAGACGCTGGCGCTGCTCGCCGACGAGCCCGGCTTTGTCCGCATGAATCCCGCGGACGCCGAGGCGCGCGGCATCAAGAACGGCGACATCGTCTCGATCCACAGCCGCCGCGGCCAGGTATACAGCCGCGCCGACGTGAGCGACCGCATCAACAAGGGCACGGTCTACATGACCTACCAGTGGTGGATCGGTAAGTGCAACGAGCTGACTATGCACAAGGTCGACCCGGTCTCGCACACGCCCGAGGACAAGTTCTCCGCCTGCCAGGTCGATCCAATCGCAGACCAGGTTTGGGCCGAGGGCGAGGTCGAGCGTCAGTACACCGAGCTTAAGCAGGCTCTGGTGGACGCCGCCGCTCCCCAGGATGTTGAGCCTGGTGCCGCCAAGTTCGACGACGAGACGCACGTGAACCAAATCGTGTAGTCCCGTTCTCGTTGGCTTTTTGGGCCGGGCGTCCCGTACGTTCGGGCGCCCGGCCCGTTACTTTGAAAGGAAGTGGGGATGAACCGCTTCATCGACATCAACCCGGAGAGGTGCATCGGCTGCGGAACATGCCAGTCTGCCTGTGCCGACGCCCACCGGATGCAGGGTCTTCAGGACACGCCGCGTCTGGCGCTCGTGAAGACCGGCGGCATTTCGGCCGCCCTTGCCTGCCACCATTGCGAGGGTGCCCCCTGCGCCGAGGTTTGCCCGGTGAACGCCATCGAGCACGATGGCGACCGCATCCACGTCAAGGAGCAGGAGTGCATCGGGTGCAGGCTGTGCGCCATCGCGTGCCCCTTCGGAGCCATCCATCCCGATGGCACGTCTATCGCCGGTGTCGCAGGCATGTGCGACCCGACACCTTCGTATCCTAAGTCCCTGAGCAGCCTGCTCACGTGGGCGCCCGGTCAGTACACCTGCGCCGTCAAGTGCGACCTGTGTGCCTTCGACCCTGATGGCCCCCACTGCGTGGCGGCTTGCCCCACCAAGGCGCTTACCGTCATGGGCGGCGCGGCCGATCGCGAGCTCGACGAGGCCAAGCGCCTGCGTTCGATCGAGAATGGTCCGTCTGTCGACGTGGCGGCTGTGGCCCAGGGCTTGTCCGAGAAAGCAGAAGGGAGCGTAAACAATGGATAGCATGACGCTGTTTATCGCATCGCTTGCCGTCTCGTGCATCGGTGCGCTCGCCTCGGTTCTGCTGATCAAGGCCGACAACGCCGCCAAGACCGCCGGCTGTCTTATCGGCGCCGTCGCCGCGGTGCTCTCCTTTGTGGCCGGCATTCAGGCCGTGCTCGGCGACGTCACGTCGGTCGACACGATCGTCTTCTTCCCGTTTGCCCATTTCCAGCTGCTGCTCAATCAGCTGTCCGGCCTGTTCGTGGCGCTCATCTCGGTGCTGGCGTTTGCTGGATCGATCTACGGTCTCAATTACTTTGATGAGTATCCGGGCAAGAAGGGCCGCGCTGGCTTCTTCTTTAACACGTTTGTCGCCTCGATGATGCTCGTCATCACGGCCGACAATGTGTTCTGGTTCCTGGTTGCGTTTGAGCTCATGTCGCTCACCTCGTACTTCCTCGTCGTGATCGAGGAGAACGAGAACTCCATCCACGGCGGTTGGCTCTACTTTGTGATCGCGCACGTTGGCTTTGTGCTCATCATGGCGAGCTTCCTCACCATGACCAACTTCGCCGGCGGCTCGTTTGCGTTTGCCGATTTCCGCGCCACGGAGTTTAGCCCTGTGGTCGCCTCGGTCTGCTTTGTGCTTGCCTTCTTTGGCTTTGGCGCCAAGGCCGGCATCATCCCACTGCACGGCTGGCTGCCCAAGGCGCACCCCGAGGCGCCGTCCAACGTGTCGGCCCTCATGTCCGGCGGCATGATCAAGATCGGTATCTTCGGCATCCTCAAGGTGGGCCTCGACCTGCTCTCCGCCTCGGGCGTTCAGGTCTGGTGGGGCCTCATGGTCATGGTCTTCGGTGCGATCTCGTCGGTCCTCGGCGTTGCCTTCGCTCTGCAGGAGCATGACATCAAGCGCCTGCTGGCCTACCACTCCGTCGAGAACATCGGCATCATCCTGCTCGGCGTGGGCGCCTCCATGGCCGCCATGGCGCTCGACTCGGTCGGTGTCGCCGTCCTGGCCCTGATGGCCGCCCTCTACCACACGTTTAACCACGCCATGTTTAAGGGCGAGCTGTTCTTGGGTGCCGGCGCGCTGCTGTACTCGACGGGCACGCGCAACATGGAAAAGATGGGCGGTCTGTTCCGCCGTATGCCGGCAACGGCCATCTGCTTCCTTATCGGCGCACTCGCCATCTCGGCTATTCCGCCCTTCAACGGCTTTGTTTCCGAGTGGTTTACCTACCAGTCGCTCTTTAATGCGGCTATGCAGGGTGACAAGGCCGTCATGATCGTGGCCGTGTTCGCCGCCGTCGCGCTGGCCATTACCGGTGCGCTCGCCGTCACGTGCTTCGTCAAGGCCTACGGCGTCTCCTTTGCATCCGCTCCTCGTTCCGAGGCCGCGGCCAACGCCAAGGAGGTCCCCGCTCCTATGGTGTTTGCGCAGGGCCTGCTCGCAGCCATCTGCGTCGTGCTGGGCATTGGCGCTCCCGTAATCGCGCCCGTCCTCGTCGACGTCGCCGCATCCGTGCTGCATCCCTATGGTGGCGTCTTTGCCGCTGAGGGAATGGAGCTCATGAACCAGTACTCCGGCGCTGCCACCTCCACGCCCGCGATCGCCATCGCGCTCGTGGTGCTCGTCGGCCTTGCCTGCGGTTTCCGCAAGCTCAAGACGGTCGGCAAGGTGCAGAAGTCCCAGCCGTGGGCATGCGGCTATGCTCCCAACGAGCATATGCCCGTCGTCGCCACGACCTTCGCTTCCGAGGTCTCTTGGTTTATGCAGCCCCTTTACACGCTGCGCGACCGCTGCACGGCCATCTGCTGGTCCATCGCCCACTTTTTCCAGAAGCTCACCGGCGTGGCCGAGGCCGTGGAGCCCGTGCCCGACAAGGTTCTCGTCGATGCCCCGCATAAGGGTGTCGAGAAGCTCGCCGACCTCGCGACCAAGCTCGAGGGTGGCAACTACAGCATCTATATCTGCTACATCGTCGCGGCGCTCGTGGTGTTCCTCGTGCTCGCCGTCAAAATGGGTTAAGGAGGGGAGAGCATGAACAACATCGTACTTGCCGTTCTGCAGGGCGTGGTCGTCATGGCCGTCGCTCCGTTCTTCTCCGGCCTCGGCCGCGTGATCCGCGCCAAGATGCATAACCGTCGCGGACCGAGCATCATGCAGGACTACCGCGACATCGCAAAGCTCTTTGCGCGCCCCGAGTCCCAAAGCGAAGATGCGAGCTTCGCGCTTCGCATCATGCCGCCGCTGTTCTTCGCCGTCGCCTTTATGCTTGCCATGGGCCTGCCGCTCTTTACGGCACAAAGCCCCATTCCGGTCTTTGGTGACGCCATCACCATCATGTACAGCCTGGCGCTCGCCCGCTTCTTCTTCGCCCTCTGCGGCGTCGATTCGT
The DNA here is from genome assembly GCA_934654765.1 of uncultured Collinsella sp. Taxonomy (GTDB): domain Bacteria; phylum Actinomycetota; class Coriobacteriia; order Coriobacteriales; family Coriobacteriaceae; genus Collinsella. The sequence continues at coordinate 48,812 of CAKUGX010000001.1, forward strand.
CGAACGCCTACGCCGGCATCGGTGGCGTCCGCGAGCTGCTCATGAGCGTGCTCATCGAGCCGTCCATGCTGCTGGCGCTGTTCGCCGCAGCCCTTGTATGCGGTTCTACCGACATCGCCACCATGGGCCAGCACATCATGACGGGTGCCGTCGATGCGCCGGTCGCCGTGATCCTTGCCGGCATCGCCTTTGCCGTTGCCTGCTATATGGAGCTGGGCAAGCTGCCGTTTGACCAGGCCGAGGCCGAGCAGGAGCTTCAGGAGGGCCCGCTTGCCGAGCTTTCCGGTCCGTCGCTTGCCATGTCCAAGCTCGCCATGTCCATGAAGCAGGTCCTTGTCGTCGCCTGGTTCTGCGCGATCTTCGTCCCCTGGGGCGAGCCTGCTGCCATCGGCGCCGCAGCTGTCCTTGGTGCCGTCATCTTCCTCGTGAAGTGCCTGATCGACTTTGTGATCTGCGGCGTGATCGAGAACTCCTGCTCGCGCTCGCGCTTTAAGGTGCTCGGCAACCAGACCTGGATCGTCGTTGGCATCGCCGTCCTGGCGTTTGTCTTCGTGGTCGTCGGCGTGTAGGAGAAGGGAGAAACAATGTCATTCGCAGTCAGTCTGTCCCTTCTCGGCTTGGTCGCTATCGCGGCCCCGATGGTGGCCTCGGTGCTTGTCGCCCTGTTCCCCCGTCCGTACGCCAAGTGGTTCAGCGTCTTGGGTGCTGCCGTCTCGACGGTCTGCACCATCGCCCTCGCCGCGAACTTCGCCGGCGCCGGCATGCCCGATACGCAGGTCCCCCTGATCTCGTTTGGGCAGACCCTCGTCATGGGATTCACCTTCGATCGCATGAGCACGCTGCTCGCGCCCGCCTTTGTGGGCATCGGCCTGCTCATCGTGATCTACTCGATTCCCTATATGAGCGAGAACAACCGTGAGCACCCCGATGCGCCGCGTCGTCGCTTCTATGCATACCTCGCGACCTTTATCGGTGCCATGGCCGGTCTTGTGTACAGCTCGACCCTTCTGGGCCAGCTCGTGTTCTTTGAGATCACGGGCGCGTGCTCTTGGGGCCTCATCAGCTACTACATGAGCCCCACCGCCAAGAAGGCCGGCATGAAGGCCCTCATCATCACGCATATCGGCGCGCTCGGCCTGTACCTGGGTGCCGCTATCGTGTTCGCCCACACCGGTACCTTCGCCATCACCGCGATTGCCGGCCTGGACTCCAACCTTAAGGCCATCGTCCTTTTGCTCGTGCTGTTCGCGGCCTGGGCAAAGTCCGCACAGGTTCCCATGTACATGTGGCTGCCTTCGGCCATGGAGGCCCCCACGCCTGTCTCGGCCTACCTGCACGGCGCCTCGATGGTTAAGGTCGGCGTGTGCGTGTTCGCCCGCGCCCTTGTCTCTGCCGGTGAGGTTCCCGAGATTGTGGGCTGGGTCGCCGTTATCGACGCCATGGTCACCATGCTCTTTGGCTTCCTCATGTACCTGCCGCAAAAGGATATGAAGCGCCTGCTGGCCTTCTCCACGATCGCTCAGCTCTCCTACGTGTTCTTTGGCCTGGGCCTTTCGGTCTTTGGCAGCCAGCTCGCCTTTGACGGCGCTGTGTGCCACATCTTTAACCATGCGTTCGCCAAGACCCTGTTCTTCCTGATCGCCGGCTCATTCTCCTTTACGCTCGGTACGCGTATGCTGCCCAAGCTGCGCGGCATCGTAAAAAAGTACCCGATCTCGGGTGTGGGCTTTGGTGTCGCGGCGCTCGCCATTGCCGGCGTGCCGCCTATGAACACGTTCTTCTCGAAGTTCCAGATCATCGCCGGCGGCTTCTCCGTCGGTGCCGGCAACGTCGCGATCTTGGTGCTCGTGTGCATCATGGTCGCCGAGACCGTCGCCACCTTTGCCTGGTTCCTCAAGTGGATGGGCTATTGCCTGCCCGGTGAGCCCAGCGAAGAGGTCGCTGCGGGAGCACCGCTCCCCAAGGCGATGGCATTCGTGTTCATCGTGCTCATCATCATGGTCATCGTCAGCGGCCCGCTTTCGGCCAGCTGGATCGGTTAGGAGGTAGAACGACATGGGTTATTCGATCGTCAACATCCTTGGCGGCCTTCTGATCGTCACGTCCACCATGGTGGTCATTTCCAAGAACATTAAGCACTCCATCCGCTGGTATGCGGTGCAGTCGCTGGTGCTCGTGGGCCTGCTCGCCACGCTCGGTGTCGCCACCGGCGCGCAGGAGCTCCTTATGTGGGCGGGTTCGGCCTTTATCACCAAGGTCGTCCTGGTCCCGTACATTCTCAACCGCGCGTACAAGAAGATGGGCGAGCCGAGCGACGCTTCGCTGGCTGCCGGCATTAAGCCCGCATGGGCCATCTGCATCATCGCCGTCGAGGTCGCCATCTGCTTTGCCGTCGTGACGCAGATCAGCCTGCCTACGGCCGAGGTCGCAACGCCTGCGCTCGCCATCAGCTTTGCCCACTTCTTTGTGGGCCTTACCTGCATCATCTCGCAGCGCAACATCATGAAGCAGATCTTTGGCTACTGCCTCATGGAAAACGGCAGCCACGTGACGCTGGCGCTCCTTGCGCCCACCGCTCCCGAGATCATCGAGATCGGTATCGCCACCGACGCCATCTTTGCCGTCATCATCATGTCCATCGTCGTGCGCCGCATTTGGGAAGACTCCCATTCGCTCGATTCGCACGACCTGTCCGAGCTGAGGGGGTAGTCCATGGAAACGTTGATTCTCGCCCTGCTCGCGACCCCTTTGGTGTTCTCGCTCGTCATGGCGTTTTTGCCCAAGAACACGTCCTATAGCGTGTTTGCGGGACTCAACCTGGTCTCGGTCGCGGCGGTCCTGGTGCTGTCGATCATGACGGCCGGTGACGTCCTTATGAGCGGCGACACCGCAAACGCCTGTGGCCTGTGGTTCCACCTCGATTCGCTGGGCTCCATCTTTGTGCTGCTCATCGGCTTTATCGGTTTTCTCACGGGGCTGTTCTCGCTGCCCTATGTGAAGGCCGACATCGAAGAGGGCACCATGCCCGCCGAGCGCACCAAGCAGTACTACGCGCTGTTCAGCCTGTTTGTGTTCACCATGCTGCTCGCATGCCTGTCCAACAACATGATCCTCACGTGGGCCGCCGTCGAGGCAACCACGCTGTCCACCGTGTTTTTGGTCGGTATCTACAAGAACAAGACCGCCCTCGAGGCCTCTTGGAAGTACGCCATGGTCTGCACCGCCGGCGTGGCCTTTGGCCTGTTCGGCACGCTGCTGATTTACGCCAACGCCGCTGACGTGATCCCCAATGCCCACGAGGCCGCGTTCCTGTCGTGCGTGCTGCCCTATGCGGATAAGTTCGACCCCACGCTCATGCGCCTGACCTTCGCGTTTATCGTGATTGGCTTTGGCACCAAGGCCGGCCTGTTCCCCATGCACACCTGGCTGCCCGATGCCCACTCCCAGGCCCCGAGCCCTGTCTCGGCCCTGCTCTCGGGCGTGCTGCTTAAGTGCGCCATGCTCGTGATCATGCGCTTCTACGGCCTTACCATCCAGGCCGTGGGCGCCGACTACCCGCAGCTTCTGCTGCTGATCGTCGGTACGCTGTCCATCCTGGTGGCGGCGCTGTCGATGTTCCGCCAGGACGACCTCAAGCGCCGCTTCGCCTACTCCTCAGTGGAGAACGTGGGCGTCATCGCGCTGTGCCTGGGTGTCGGCGGCCCGCTGGGTATCGCCGCGGCCCTGCTGCACTGCGTGTTCCACGGCTTTACCAAGACGCTTGCCTTCTGCGTGTCCGGTAACATCCAGCACGCCTACGGCACACGCAGCCTGGCCAAGATCCAGGGCGTCGTGGAGGTTGCTCCCGCCACCGCCGCGCTCGCCATCCTGGCGCTGCTGGGCCTTGCCGCCTTCCCGCCCTTTGGCATGTTCATCTCGGAGTTTTTGACCTTTGTCGCCGGCGTTACCGCTGGCCCGATGTGGCTTGTCGTCGTGGTGGCCCTCGGCCTTACCGTCGCCATCTCCGCGCTTACCCGCATCGCGCTTAAGTCGGTGTTCGGTCATGCTCCCGAGGGCATGGGTAAGCACGAGGCCCCGGCGCTCATGCTGATCCCCGAGATCATCCTGGCCGTCATGATCCTTTGGTTTGGTATCGCCACGCCTACGCCGCTCGTGAGCGGTGTCGAGGCCGCAACCGGTATCGTGCTCGAGCAGAGCACCGAGGAGCTTCATGCGGCGCCGATGTACCGCGCTGTGTTCGGTACCCAGACCGCTCAGAGCGAGGTGGAGTAACCAATGACTGATACTGAGAACAAGGTGTATGCCCGCCGCTGCGAGAGCCATGTCGAGGCCCTGCGCCGCGCCGTTCCGGGCTGCATCGAGAAGGTCGAGTGGCAGTGCGAGGACCAGCTGACGATCACCGTTAAGCTGGACCGTCTGCCCGAGGCCGTCCACTACCTGTACTACGAGCGCTACGGCTGGATTCCCGTGATCGTCGGCAACGACGAGCGCAGCCTGTGCGGCCGCTACGCCGTGTACTACCTCATCTCCATGGAGGGGGAGGATCCCGGCTGGGTGACCGTCCGCGCCGAGGTCGACCCCGCCAAGATGACGTTCCCGTCCGTGACGCCGTTCGTCCCCGCCTGCGTGTGGGGCGAGCGCGAGCTGCGCGACATGTTCGGCCTGATTCCCGAGGGTCTACCCGATCGCCGTCGCCTGGTGCTGCCCGACGACTGGCCCAGCGGCCTGTACCCGCTGCGCAAGGACTCCATGGACTATCGTTTCCGTCCCGCTCCCGCGAGCGACATGGAAAACTACGAGTTCCTGGCCGACACTAAGGGCAAGGAGACGACCCTTGTCCCCATGGGACCTTTGCACATTACCTCCGACGAGCCGGGCCACTTTCGCCTGTTCGTGGAGGGCGAGACGATCGTCGACGCCGACTACCGCCTGTTCTATGTGCACCGCGGCATGGAGAAGGTCGCCGAGACGCGCCTGAACTATGACGCCGTGACGTTTTTGGCCGACCGTATCTGCGGCATCTGCGGCTGCGCCCACTCGGTGGCCTATGCTGAGGCTGTCGAGCGCGCCCAGGGCGTCCACGTCCCGCCGCGCGCCCAGTACATCCGCGCCATCATGCTCGAGGTCGAGCGCCTGCACTCGCATCTGCTCAACATTGGCCTGGCGTCGCACTACACCGGCTTCGACTCTGGCTTCCAGCAGTTCTTCCGCGTCCGCGAGAAGTCCATGGACCTGGCCGAGAAGCTCTCCGGTCACCGCAAGACCTATGGCCTCAACGTGATCGGCGGCGTGCGTCGCGACATCCTGGCCGAGCAGAAGCTCTCCACGCTCACGACCATCCACCAGCTGCGCTCCGAGGTCACCGAGCTTGTCGATGTGTTGCTCTCCACGCCCAACTTTATCGAGCGCACGAGCGGTATCGGCATCCTCGACCGCAAGATCGCCCGCGACTTCTCGCCGGTCGGTCCGCTCATGCGCGGCTCGGGTTATGCCCGCGACGTGCGCTTCGATCATCCCTTCGATGGCTATGCCGATCCCGACATCCAAAAGATGCATGCGGCCACGGCCGACACCTGCGATGCCTTCGGCCGTACCGCCGTGCGTATCCAGGAGGTCTACGATTCGATCGACATGATCGAGACCATGCTCGAGAACTGCCCGTCGGGCCCCATCCTCACCACGGATTGGGAGTACACCCCGCACAAGTACGCCATCGGTGCCACCGAGGCGCCGCGCGGCGAGGACGTGCACTGGGCCATGCTCGGCAACAACCAGAAGTGCTACCGCTGGCGCGCCAAGGCCGCCACGTACAGCAACTGGCCGGTCCTGCGCTACATGTTCCGCGGTAACACCGTGGGCGACGCGGCGCTCATCGTCGGCTCGCTCGACCCGTGCTACTCCTGCACCGACCGCGTGACGGTGACCGATGTGGCCGCCAAGCGCGACCACGTGCTGGACAAGGAGCAGTTCGAGAACGTCTGGCGCGACAAGTCGCCGCTTGCGGGCGAGGGCACTATGGCCGCTCCGCTCGATGAGGAGGCGCTCTAATATGCTGAAGCTTTGGAAGGTTAACGCCAAGGCCGGCGACGCGACGGTCAAGTACCCGTTTGCGCCGTTCCCCACCAACAAGGACATGCGCGGCAAGCCTGAGCACAACGCCGAGCTGTGCATCGCGTGCGGTGCCTGCGGCGTTGCGTGCCCGGCCGACGCCATCCGCATGGATACCGACCTTGCGGCCGATACCATCACCTGGTCGATCGACTACGGCCGCTGCATCTTCTGCGGCCGCTGCGAGGAGGCTTGCCCCATGGAGGCCATCAAGCTCACCGAGGAGTTTGAGCTGGCCGTCATGAGCAAGGACGACCTCACCAGCAAGAGCGTCTACACGCTCGAGCATTGCTCGCGCTGCGGCAAGCCGTTCGCCCCGCACAAGGAGATCGACTACGCCAAGCGCCTGCTACAGGCGGCCGGCGGTATGGAGGCCGTGCAGGCCGCCCGCACCGTCGGCATGTGCCAGGAGTGCAAGCGTGAGCTCGACGCCCTGCGCGCCGCCTCGGCCGTAAAGACCGGCAACGCGGCCGGCATGGCTGCCAACGAGACGCTCGCGTCCGGTGAGCCCCAGGGCCCCGGCATGGAGTATCTGGGCGGCCACGGTGTGAACCCGGAGTATATCGACCGCGAGCTTAACCCCGATGCGCCCGAGATTCCCGCCGGTCCGGCGCCGGTCGAGGGCATCATCATGGATCTCGATAAGAAGGAGGAGTAACCATGGCCGAACCCACGCTTTTGCCCGAGCGGCTTCAGTACCGCCCGACCAAGATCGAGCTCGACGAGAGCATCGAGAAGGCCAAGGCGACCCTTCTTAAGAAGATCAAGCGCTCGGTGTATGTGTACCGCGTTGACTGCGGCGGCTGCAACGGCTGCGAGATCGAGATCTTCGGTTCCATCACGCCCGTCTTTGACGTCGAGCGTTTTGGTATTAAGGTCGTGCCGTCGCCGCGTCACGCCGATGTGCTGCTGTACACCGGCGCCGTGACTCGCGCCATGCGCATGCCGGCCCTGCGTGCCTTTGAGGCCGCACCCGATCCCAAGATCGTGGTGTCCTACGGCGCGTGCGGCTGCACCGGCGGCATTTTCTACGACAACTACTGCGTGTGGGGCGGCACGGACAAGATTTTGCCGGTCGATGTCTACATCCCCGGCTGCCCGCCCAGCCCCGCGCAGACCATCTACGGCTTTGCCATGGCGCTCGGTCTGCTCGACCAAAAGCTCCATGCCGAGACCACGGTGGAGGCCGAAGGCGAGCAGGCAGACATTCTGCACCCCGGCGTGCCGTACAAGCTGCGCGTGGCCATCGAGCGCGAGGCTCGCGCCATGAGCGGCTACCGTTACGGCCGCGACCTGGCCAACGAGTTTATGGATACGCTCGAGGGCGCGCCCAAGGGCGATATCCGCGGTGCCATGGCGCTGCTCATCGACAAGCAGGACGATCCGCGCCGCGTCGAGGTGTACTCGGCGCTGCAGGATCTGGTGCTGGCCGGAGGTCGCTAGATGGAGCTCACGGACCGCTCTGGTTACTTTGCGGGCCCCGGCATGCTCGGCGGCTCCTTTGGCGATGCCTCGCGCGCAAGCGACGAGGCCGCCGAGGGCGTCGCCGACCCTTGCCTGGGCCATGCGCCCGACCAGGTGGTCTTTTACGAGCTCACGCGTAAGTTTGTGGAGACCGAGGAAGACGTTCCCCAGGAGGCCTGCGACGTGCTGTACTACACGCTCGCCGTGGGCCACCACACTGGCGTGCTCGACTGCTTTGAGCCGCGCCTGTCGGTGCCGGTGGATGTGTTCTATTCGCTCGTCGACGCGCTGCCGGAGGGAGAGGCCAAAACCAAGTTTGAGGCCATCCGTTCCTTTGGTGAGTGCCAGCTCGACAAGGCGGCGGTGCCGTCGCTGCTCGAGGCCTGCGATGCGTTGCTCGACGAGCGCGGTTTTCGCGGGTCGGCCAAGGCGGGCATTTCGGTCTTCGATGCCGACTTTGGCTTGCATGCCCAGCAGGTCGCGTTTCTGATGAAGTTCCGCGACCTGGTGGAGCGCGTGCGCGACGTTTCGGGCGTGTATCTGACGGGACGGTTGCAGTAATGGGCCGCGTTATCGATGGCCGGGTGAACGGCGCCCCCTTTGCGGGCATCGTGCTCACGGCCGGAAGCGTGCTGCGTGCCGACGATGCGGCCGGCCCCGTGCTCTCAAAAAAGATGGAGGACGCGCCTATCGCCGGTTGGTACACCATCGACGGTGGCCAAACGCCCGAGGACGACATCATCGAGGTCAAGCGCGAGCGTCCGCCTCGCCTGGTCTTGGTCGATGCCGCCGACATGGCACTGCCCGTCGGGTCCATCCGCTTGC
>CAKUGX010000002.1 GCA_934654765.1 uncultured Collinsella sp.
GGATCATCGTGTCGTACATCAGCTGGCACTCGTGCGCGACCGTCTCGGCCTGACCGCCCTCAAAGCCCTTAATCTCGTGCAACAGCTCCTTGGACTTTTTGCGGTCCTCCTGGCCAACGTAATAGTTGAAGGCCTTGATCACCAGGTCGACGCGCTGCATCTTGGGCAGGTTGAGGCCCAGCAGCAGGTCGAACATTTCGTCGGCGCGCTCGTGGTCCTCGCGCAGCAGATAGGAGTTCAGGCGCAGGTAGTCGCGGTTGTAGCGTGGGTACAGCATGCTGGTGAGTTTGCCGTCGAGCAAACGATCGAACTCGTCCCACTGCTTGGCAGCCATAAGCTGCTGCAGACGCTTGAACGTGGTGCGTTTTTTGACGCTAAAGAACACCGACACGGCGATGCAGATGATAACGACGGCGGTCCAGAGGGTGCGGGAATCGGGCATGTTAGGGTCCTTAGTCGCTCATAAAGCGAGCGGTATGACAACACGTACTAGATGTATTATACGCAGCGCGCAAGCAAACTAGCATAAAAGCTCATCGAGGCTGAGTGCCATCGCTCGCTGCGGTACACTTACCTAAAGTAAACCATGAAGGGAGACATTACCTATGAAGAAGATCGTTTTGGCTTGCGGTGCTGGCGCTGCTACTTCCACGCTCGTTGCCCAGAAGGTCGCTACTATGCTCGACGCCAACGGTTATGCCGGCAAGTATGAGATCGTGCAGTGCGCCATCTCCGAGGCCAAGGACGCTTGCGACGAGGGCGCCGACCTGCTGATCGCCACTACCGTTGCCCCCGAGGGCCTCACCTGCCCGTACGTGAGCGGCGTGCCCTTCATGACCGGCATGAACCGCGTTGCTGCCGAGAAGGCCGTCCTTGACGTTATGGCTCAGTAGGCGCTGCCTGTATGAATGAGCAGAACGCCAATCCGGTCGAGCTCTTTGGCATGCGCGTTGCCCATGTGGGCATTAACGCCACCGACCCGGCAGACGCCCTGGAGATCGCGGAGCTGTTCTCGACGATGATGGGCCTGCCCGTTATCGAGACCCCCGTTTCGTACTTTAACGATTCGTTGGTCGAGATCATGAAGCAGAACGGTCGTGGCACCAAGGGCCACATCGGCTTTGCCGTTAACGACATCGATGCGGCCGAGAAGTGGTTTGCCGAGCGCGGGCTCGAGGTCAACGAGGAGTCGCGTGTGCTGCTGCCCGACGGCGGCACCAAGCTCGTGTACTTTAAGCGCGAGTTCGCCGGCTTCGCCGTGCACCTGTGCCGCGAGTAGCGCACAGGCTGCTATAGCTAGCAAAAAGGGATAGGGCCGCATGGCCTTATCCCTTTATTTATGCCGAGGGGCTTTCTATCGTGGCAGGCGAATCGTAAAGCGGCTGCCGACGCCTTCGACTGAAGTCACGCCAATGACACCGCCATGGCTATCGACGATCCACTTGGCAATGGCAAGCCCCAGACCCGAGCCCTGCGCGCCGGCATCGCGCGCGTTGTCGGCGCGGTAGAACCGTTCAAACGCGTGAGCTGCGGATTCTTGGTTCATGCCGATACCCTCGTCCTCAACACTTATGTCAATCGTGCCCATGCCCGCATCGGGCGTTATGCCAAATGTGACGGTCGTTCCCGCATCCGAGTACTTGGCGGCGTTTTGCACGATCACGCGCAGAGCCTGCTTCACGAGCGCCACGTCAACGGGTGCGTCGCAGCGCGGGTCGCTGGCAAGTGCAGCGTCAAAGGCCGGCCGATACGTGTGCGCGGCATCGATCATCTGCGATTCCTCGCATACCTCGCCGACCAGTGCGGCCAGGTTAGTATTCGCACGCCGCAGGACCGTGCGCCCGGCATCGCCGCGCGCCAAAAACAGCAGCTGCTCCACGAGCTCCTGCATATGCTCGCTTTCGGCCTTGAGCGAGGCAATGGACTCTGCCAGCACGTCCGGGTCGTCTTTGCCCCAGCGGTCGAGCATGTTCACGTAGCCCTGAATCACCGCGATGGGCGTGCGCAGCTCGTGGCTCGCATCGTTGACAAAGCGCATCTGCTGCAGCTTGGCCTCTTGCATCTGGCGCAGTAGGCGGTTGAGTGCAACCTCGATGCTTGCCAGATCGGCGTCGCCGGTAGTGACGCTCGGCGAGTCGACGCTTGCGCGCTCGATGGCCTGCTCCAGTGTTTCCATCTTGCCGCCGGAGAGCTGCATGCGGCCGAGTTCGTCCACGCGCAGGGCCAGATCGTTGAGCGGCGCCATGGTGCGGCGCACGCGGCGGGCGCCGCCGAGCATGTTGAGCACGCTGATGACCTGCCAACTCACAACGACAAGGTAGAGAGGCCATAGCGCGACGAGGTCCTGCGCGAGGGGGAAAGTCTTGGTGGTACGCGCAAGCTCGACGGTATAGGTGAGCGTTGTCAGGTCCCAGCCGCGCGCGGGCGTCAGCGACATGCTGCGAACGGCGGCGCCGGGGATCCATCCCGCGGTAAACGCGCCATCGGGCAGCGTCTGGTTGTATCCATAGACGAGGATCGCCGCCGCAATAACCAACAGTAACAGATCGAGCCAGATGTGGCTCATCAAGCGGCGCCACATATAGCTCCAGTTGATGGCGCGGGCGATGGAGGTGACGCGCTTGGTCTCGGCGTTACGCGCGGCAGACATAGCCCACCCCGCGCACGGTCTGGATGATGCGGGCGCCGCCGGCGTCCTCGATCTTGGCGCGCAGGTGCGCGATGTGCACGTCGACGTTGTTGGTGTCACCCACGTATTCGTAGCCCAGTGCTTCGTGCGCGATGCGCTCGCGCGTGAGCACGGTCTCGGCATGCGCCATACGCAGGGCGAGGACATCGAACTCGCGGGCCGTGAGCGCGATGGGCGAGCCGCCGACCGTGACTTCGCGGCGGTCGGGGTCGAGCGCAACCGAGCCCACGGCGAGCGCAGCGGGGGAGGGCGCGGCGGAAGCCTGGGCCGAGTCGCCGACCGGGAGCATCGCAGCGGCTCCGGCGCCCGCGCCGCCTGCCGTGCCCGCCCCAGTACCGGCGCCGCCAACGCCCGAAGCCGCTCGCACGGCTTCCGAGCGCTTCAGTGCCACGCGGATCCGTGCGAACAGCTCCTCAATCGCAAACGGCTTGGTCAGGTAATCGTCGGCGCCGGCATCGAGCCCGGCCACCTTGTCCATCACGGCATCGCGCGCGGTGACCATAATCACCGGCACATCCTTGTGCTTGCGGACGCGCCGCAGCACCTCCATGCCGTTGAGCTGCGGCAACAGCACGTCGAGCAGAATCAGATCGTAGTCGCGCTCCAGCGCCAGGTCCACGGCAGTGCGGCCATCGGCGGCGTGTTCCACCTGGTAGCCCTCGTGCTCCAGCTCGAGCGTCACAAAGCGGGCGATTTTCTCCTCGTCCTCTACGATCAAGATCCGTGCCATGCGTGCCCCCGTCTGCGATTACTTGTCGTCGTTCAGATTTTGCTTGATGTCGTCCGCGGCGTCGGCGGCGTGATTCATAAGGTTGTTGATGCTGCCGGGCACGTCGCCGTCGCTGTCGATGCGGTAGCGCATGCCAAAGAACAGGCCAATCAGCATCAGCCATATCGTGGCGCCCCAGGCAAACAGCGCGACGATGGGGATCAGGATGGGAATGTTGAGGATGATCGCATCGCGCCGCGTGGCGATAAACTTGGTGTCCAGACTCAGGCGGAAGAGCTTTTTGAGGTACTCCCACACGCTGTCCATCTTCTTGGAGAAGTCGGTCTTTTCGCTCGACTTTTCGTAGGCGGCCTGCGCGGCGACCATTTCGGCCGAGGGCTCATCGACTGGCGCGGACTCGGTGGCGGCATGCGCCGACGTGGTCTGGGTCTTGCCCTGCGACTCGAGCCAAATGATGGCATCCAAAACGTTACCGTCGGCAGCGTCGAGCGCCGCCTTGGCATCGGTGTAGCTCACGTTGCACTTGGTGCGGATGGTTTCAACTTTTTCGAGGTCGTCCATGACCTGTCCTTTCGTTCGATGGGCGCGACGCCGGGCGAACTGCCCGGGCGCGAGCGCTGCGTTCGGCGGCCTGCGTTGCGCGGCGCCGCCCCGCCCTTGGTCGAACTCTATAGTGCAGGTTATAGATTAAGCGATTCTTGAGCCAAGATTAATGTTGGATGAGTTTTTGGGTGGCGGTGGGAAAAGTATTAGACCTCGATAACGGGGGATGGTGAGCCGATGACAAGCCGGCGGCAGAAATGGGATAAGCAAGGCGAACGGATCATATGGATCAAAATCGCGTTGCAAAAGTATGAGTTTCACATATGGATGTTATTGGGTGCGTGGGCCACCGCACGGCAGCCATGGAAGGACCTTAATATTACTTAGGCATGCGGCATTTGACGCCAGTCCTAATTGAAAGGCCAAGGGTAAATGGCTCCATGGGCAAGTGATTCTGTTTGCTAATGACCGAAAGCACCAATCCGTCATGTTGATTAAGGTTTCTGTTTGCTTGCATGGTTTGCTAACTGCTAAAAGGTTGACCGATTGACTGTTTATGGCATCGTTAGTCGTCGGTGTTTTGTAACATTAATTTAAAATAGCTGCAGTGGCTGAATGAATATAGACAAAGGACTATCAATGGAGTGCAACTGGATTTACTTCCCATTAAACGGTCGTCCGCCGCAGTCGTTAATGGACGTTGTAAAAGCTGTAAATAAAAATATTGAGCAGATTCGTTCTGATAAGAACAGTGAGCACAGCGATAACGTGCTCCGAATTTTGGAGTTCGATTTGAAGCAATTTGGTTTCGATGTTGAGGCGGGGAAAAAGAAAAACGAGAAACTATCGATGCCAGTGTTGTATGGGGAGAAAGGCTTAATTGATAAAGCTTTTGAGGTCGATGCCGTCCATAGGGACACTAACACGATAGTGGAGATTGAGGCCGGGCGCGCTGTCGCGAACAACCAGTTTCTGAAGGATTTTTTTGAAGCGTGCATGATACAGGATGCAGCATATCTTTGTGTAGTCGTTCGTAATGTGTACAAGAGTGGTAACAACTCAAGCAGAGACTACGAAAGGGTCGTAACTTTTTTCAAAACATTGTATGCAAGCGGGCGCATGCCTGTTCCGTTAAAAGGCATTATGGTTATCGGGTACTAACTGCAGTGGTTCTTTCGGTTTTGGAATAGTTCCGCGTGTAACTATTTGTGTATCGGGCACATGGTGACTTGGGCAGCGGCTCGGACTCAGCGGATGCGAACAGCATGTATGCGGCAAGGTTTTCAAATTGTTTTAGAGGAAAACCTCTGCTGCTCAGTCAGCATTCGGCACCCTTCCCAACGCACGTATGATTAGCTTTTGAGATCGCTTCTGCTCTCTAATGGCGGCCGCAAGAGCCCTTCGACGTTCGATTTTGGCTTGCAGCTCATCAACCTTTGTAGCGGGTACATAGTCACTTTTGACCTTGTCGCCGACTCGATAGTTGAGATAGCAGTATTCGTGGCCCTTTATGTTTCGCATGCGGATGCTGCCCTTTGGAAGGAGACTGATTTCCTGCTCCATGAGGCCCAAGAGGCGGCTCGAGCGTGCATATTCCTCTTCTAGGACATCTTCTAAGACGGACATGGAGCCTCCTTTCCGAGTAGTTACCCTACATTCTATCAAATGCATTAAATTGTAGGGTAACTCAAGCATGTTCGCACGACATGTGACACTTAACCTGCCGCCTTGCTCTGTCGTGGCGGTGTGAATCAAAGCAACGACCCTCTAAGGAGTTCGATATCGATGAGTGATAACACCAAGCATCTCGCAAAGAAGTGCGTCAAGAACGCGGGGCCGTGCCTCGCGCTGTGCCTTGCCGGCGCAACGGTCGCGCTGCTGGCTGTTCTGGGGCCGTTTGATGTGCTCCGAAGTGCCAGTTCTCTGCATGTTTGCATGGCTCTTGCCGGCGCCATGATGACCGGCGGCGTGCTCGATCTGATTTTTTGGGTGTTTGACCCGTTTGGATGGAAGAACGAGGGGTAAGCCCTAAGGGATGGAAGGGCTGGAACGGTTGGCTTAGTGATCGTGCAGAATGTGGACTAGCGACTTACAGGGAAGTGGTGATCCGATGACGGTCTATGTGACGGGCGATATTCACGGCGGCCTCGACATGCAAAAGCTGCGCGATTGGGATCTTGGGGATAGCCTGACGAGTGACGACTATCTCATCATTGCCGGCGACTTTGGCTTTCCGTGGGATTTCTCTGCCGAGGAATGTGCTGACATCGCTTGGCTGGAGTCGCGCCCCTATACCGTGCTGTTCGTCGACGGCAACCACGAACGCTACGACCATTGGGCGGAGCGCCCCATGGAGCTGTGGCATGGTGGGTTGACGCAGCGTCTGTCGGACACCTCGCCCATACGGCGCCTGACGCGCGGCGAGGTTTTTGAGCTCGACGGCTCAACGGTCTTTACCATGGGCGGCGCCACGAGCGTGGACAAGGAATACCGCATTCCGTATTCCAGCTGGTGGCCGCAGGAACTGCCGGACGAGCGCAACTTTGAGGAGGCGCGGACAAAGCTCGACGGCGTGGGCTGGAAGGTCGACTACGTGATCACCCACACCTGCTCTACGCGCATGCTTTCGCCCACGCTCTATCCGGGGCCCGGCTGGAATTGCCCTGCCGTTGATCGGCTTACGGCATTTTTCGATGAGCTGGAAGACCGCTTGGACTACAGGCGCTGGTACTACGGGCATTTTCATCGAGATGCCAACCCGGCCGAGCGTCATACCGTGCTCTACAACTGCATCGTTCGCTTGGGCGACGAACTCCAGCCCTGGGATGTTGCGCAGGGGTGGGGTGCCTGATTACTCAGCCGTTACGGTGATGTTCTCCCTGTGCTTGCGGATAACATCCCAGCTAAAGTGCTCGACCAGCCGCTCGGCAGAGCGCGGCGTGGTATCCGGCGCGATGCCCGTTTGCCCGGCGAGCCAGCCCAGCAGCGCTTCGGGCGTGCCAAAGCGGGCGCGGAGTTCGCCCAGGTCCAGATCGCGGTCTCGTTTGGAAAGGCGGCGGCCGTCCGGTGCCATGAGCAGCGGAATATGTGCGTAGTGCGGCGTGGGCAGTCCCAACAGGTGCTGCAGATAGATCTGGCGCGGCGTGGACCCCAGCAGGTCGCATCCGCGCACGACCTCGGTGACGCCCATGGCAGCGTCGTCGACCACCACGGCTAGCTGATAGGCAAACACGCCGTCGCTGCGGCGCACCAAAAAGTCGCCGCACTCGGTGGCGAGTGCTTCGCATTGGGCGCCGTACGTGCGATCCACAAATTCGATCACGTCGTCTGCGAGGTCGTCGACGGTGGGCACGCGCAGACGTGTGGCCGGGGCGCGCAGGGCGCTGCGGCGGGCCACCTCCTCGGCCGAAAGACTTCGGCAGGCGCCACGGTAGATGGGCGTGCCGTCGCTCGCGTGCGGTGCACTCGCGGCGTGGAGCTCGGCGCGTGTGCAAAAGCAGGGATAGGTGAGGCCGGCGTCTTTCAGCCGGCGCAAGGCGCTCTCGTACAGGTCTAGGCGGTCGTGCTGGTAGTAGGGGCCTTCGTCCCACTCCAGCCCCAGCCAGGCCAGGTCGTCAATCAATTGAGTGGCAAGTTCGGGGCGCTTGCAGCGATCGTCCAGGTCCTCAATGCGCAACACAATGCTGCCGCCCTGGCTGCGGGCCGAAAGCCACGCGCACAGGCAGCTGAACACGTTGCCCAGGTGCATACGGCCCGAGGGCGACGGGGCAAAGCGCCCCACGACGGGGGTGGGGGCGGGGACGAGCTTGCTGTTGGTCGCCGTTGACGTGGCCACGGCGGGCGTTGCTATGTTGCGTGCGTTGATATCCATGCGGACGAGTATAGCGCGGGGTGAGGTGAGGGGAGGTGTCGTCGATGCTCGCAAGTTGCCGATGCCGCGTGTTGTGCGCGGCGGGCACCGACTCAACACCTCGATTACCGCCCCAAGCTCAGCCCCTTCAATCCCTCAAACGACAGAAACCCCGGCAGCTCTTCGCAACTGCCGGGGTTTCCGCGGAAAAGGGGGACATGATCCTCGAGCGGACGGCAAAGGGGCAAACCGTTTTCGCTCAACTGCTTTATGCCCCTCAACTGGCGGCTCAATCAGCGCATGCCGCGCCCACACAAAGCCGCTACACCTGTGATGGAGCTATGAAGTGGTATCTATTGCCGGAGCGGGCTATGCCAAGGAGTGTCCCAGATTGCCGGCAGATAAGGAACGTCCCCAGGTGCCGGCGGCGGGCGTGACTTTTGTCCCGTTTTGACGCTCCGCTGACCTAGATGTTCGTCACATGAACCCGCAAACGTGGGACAATGACGCTACTGGTACCACAGACAAAGGATGTGCCTATGAACGCCCCCGTTGCCCAGCCCTGTCGGCAGCGCCGCCTGTTTGCGCGGTTCGCTTCCGTCTGCGCACTCGTCGCGCTTGCGTTGTTGCTGCTGCCTGCCGTCGCGCACGCCGACGGCTACTCCATGAGCCAAACCTATATCGGTGCTACGGTTGAGGCCGATGGCTCGCTGACCGTTGTCGAGGGACGCCAGTTCGATTTCGATGACGACATCAACGGCGTGTATTGGGATATCAATACAGGCTCTAACCAGCAAGGCGGCTCGGTGGTCGTTAATGTGCTGAGCGTCGAGGAAGACGACACTGCGTTTAACAAGGTCGACAGCGCAAACAAAGGCGACGACGGCGTTTACACGGTGGAGCAGTCCGACGACGGCGTAAAGATTAAGGTGTTCAGCCCTCACGAGAGCGGCGACAGCGCAATCTACTACGTGAGTTATTCCATGACCGGTGCGGTTATGAACTGGGCCGATACCGCCGAGCTCTACTGGAAATTCGTCGGCGACGGCTGGTCGGCGGATTCCGATGACGTCGAGATGGAAGTGTACTTCGCAAATGCCGCTGCCGGGACGGCTGCCGTCAAGGGCGATAACTTCCGCGCATGGGGCCACGGCCCGCTGACGGGCGACGTGTTGCTCGATGCGGACGAGCCCATGGTCACCTATACCATTCCCTGCGTGCATGAGGGCGAATTCGCCGAGGCACGCATCGCCTTCCCCAGCGACTGGGTGCCGCAGCTTGCCGTCTCGGGCGAAAAGCGCATGTCGACGATTCTGAGCGAAGAGAAGGAATGGGCCGACGAGGCCAACGCTCGCCGTGAGCACGCGCGTGCGGTTGCCGACGCGATTGCCGTGGTGTGTGTTGTCGTGGCGGTTGCCTATACCGGTGTGATCGTGATGCTTAAGCTGCGCAGGCCCAAGCCCAAGCCGCTCTTCCAGGACGAGTACTTCCGCGATGTGCCCTCGGCCGACCATCCCGCGGTGCTTGCAGCTCTCATGAGCTGGAACGATGTGCCCGATCAGGCATATATCGCCACGCTTATGAAGCTCACCGACGACCGCGTGATCAAGCTGGAAGAAGCGACCGAGACCAAGAAGAAGGGTCTGCTCCGTCGCGAAAAAGAGGAGCAGACGTATCGCATCACAGTGACCGACGAGGCCTGGAAGGCTGCCAAGAAGGACGGCATCGATCGCGATGTGCTCAAGGTCTTCTTCGCCGGCGTTAAGCCCGATAAAGACGGCGTCCGTTCACGCACGTTTAGCGAGCTGGAGGAGTACGCTAGCGAGCGCACCACATCTGTTGGCGACAAGCTCGAGGACTATCAGAGCACGGTTAAGGGCAAGCTGGAGGCGCGCGAGTTTATCGCATCGGATGGCACTATCGCGATGGTGGCCGGCCTGGTTCTCGGCATCATCATTGTCTTTGGCATTCTGGGCTCTCTGATCTATACCGACTTTGCGGACGCCAACGTCGGCGCCGCTATGATCTCGATTCCCGTCACGATCGTGGGCTTTGTCCTGAGCTGCACCTTCCGCCGTTACACGCCGGAGGGCGCCGAGGTGGCGGCTCGCTGCAAGGCGCTCAAGCATTGGCTCGAGGACTTTACGCGCCTGAAGGAGGCTATCCCCAGCGACCTGATCTTGTGGAACAAACTGCTGGTGATGGGCGTTGCCCTGGGCGTTTCGAAAGAAGTGCTGCGACAGCTGGCCGAGGCCGTGCCTGCGGATCTGCGCAACAGCGACGATTTCTACGACAACTACCCCTGCTACTGGTGGTATTACCATCACTACGGCAACGAGTCTCCGCTCGATTCGTTCAACGATGTGTATCATGAGACCATCCGCGAGCTGGCTTCGAGTTCCGATAGCTCGAGCGGCGGCAGCGGCGGCGGCTTTTCCGGCGGCGGCGGTGGCGGCGTCGGCGGAGGCGGCGGCGGAACGTTCTAGCGAGCGCTTGCTTTGGGGTGGATCTTTCTGGGCGGTTGCCAGGGAAGATTCATCCCATTTTTGGGCATCGAAACGGGCCAAACTTTCCGCTGCGGACCTTCGCGCAAGGGGCAGTGGACAAAAAATGCCAAATATGAGTACTGTTGCTGCGTTGGTCACATATGTTTGCACATAATAATGGGTTCCTAATGAGAGCACTTCTCGTTAGGGGCCCATTTTATTGAACATTTGAGGAGCTACGTCAGCTCGTGCAGCTGGTCGTCATGCCTATAAGCATCAAAAATGCCCCAAATCGCTGCTACTAAAAAGGTAACAGTACTCATATTTGATGTTTTTTGACCACAGCTATTTGCAGACCACCAAGGCTACTCATTGGGGACAGACTTAAATGACCAGTCATTGGGGATCAGTCGTTGGGGACGTTCTTAAATGACTAGGTATGGATGCCGGGTTTAGGCTGTTAGGTCGAGTTCGTAGAGAAAGCTTTCGCGCGGCATGTCGTGACGACGCTCTTCGCGGTTGGCGCGGTGCGTGGCCGCGCGCTTAAAGCCGTGCAGCTCGTAGAACTTCCACGAGCAGTTGGAATCGGTGTACAGGTGTGCGCTGGTCGCCCCGCACGAGGACAGATGTGAGATTGCGGCGTCGAGCAGCACCGATCCCACGCCCAGGCCGTGGACGTCAGGGTCGACGGCGAGCAGCGTGACCTCGTTGTCATGCGGCAGTGGGCTTTTCTCGAGCAGGCGGTTGTTGGTTCGAATGGTGGCGCGCACAAACGAGAGATACTCGGCGCACGACTCGGGTTCTAGCTCACGCATCTGCGACAGCAGTGTACGCTCGGTATCCATCCAATGTTCCCTGACGGCGGTACCGGAGCTATGTCCCGCACGCGCAAGCGAAATGCCACGCGCCTCGCCGTCGATTACGGCGACCTGCGAAAACGTCGAGGATGAAAGACAATAGGCAAGATCGCACGCGGCCTCGAGGCGGTTGTACTCATCGTTATCCGAGTTGTTGTGCCAAAGCTGCTGCAGAATCAGCGCGATGGCGTCGAAGTCTTCGGTATCAAACGGTCGGTAGAGAACCCGCGAGACCATGGTGCCTCTTTCTTTTGCGGATGCATATCGAGCACAGTTCTACCACGCCACTGGCATCTAATTATGGTGCCCCTGTGTTCCATCAACTCACCGTGGCCAGCGTCGCATCCAAACCATCCGCTCGCGAGCTTTTTCTGCACATGCCGCCGTTGCGGGGTGCATCGATGCGCTCGATGCGCTACATTGAATCAGTATTTTCAATGCCGCTGCGCGAGCGCTGCAGATCGACGTATCACCGACTCACAGAGCACGGCGGCGTACCAGACAGGAGGACTGCATGGGATCTGATGTGAAGATCGCACGCGCGTTGATCTCGGTTACCGATAAAACGGGTGTCGTCGATTTCGCACGGACGCTGGTCGATGACTTTGGCGTCGAGATCATCTCTACGGGCGGCACGGCTCGTGCCATCGAGGACGCGGGCGTTCCCGTAACCCCCATCGAGGAGTTCACGGGCTATCCCGAGATGATGGACGGCCGCGTTAAGACCCTGCACCCCAAGGTTCACGGCGCGCTGCTGGCCCGCCGCGATTCCGAGCAGCACATGCAGGAGGCCGCTCAGCACGGCATTAAGCTGATTGACCTGGTCGTCGTCAACCTGTACGAGTTCGAGAAGACTGTCGCCAACCCCGAGGTCACCTTCGCGGACGCCATCGAGCACATCGACATCGGCGGTCCTTCCATGCTGCGCTCTGCCGCCAAGAACGCCGCGAGCGTCACCGTCATCTCCGACCCGGCCGACTACGACGCCGTCCTGGCCGAGATGCGCGAGACCGGCGGCTGCACCACGCTTTCCACCCGTCGTCGTCTGCAGGTGAAGGTCTACCAGACCACCGCCGCCTACGACACGGCTATCTCCCGTTGGCTCGCCGCTCAGGCGAGCGACGTGGCGGACACCTCTGCCAAGCTCGAGATCTCGCTGGAGAAGGTCGATGACCTGCGCTATGGCGAGAACCCGCAGCAGAAGGCCACGGTCTATCGCTTTGCCGAGGGCTGCGAGAACACGGCGAGCTCCCAGTTCCCGCTCGTGGGCTCCGAGCAGATCCAGGGCAAGCCGCTCAGCTACAACAACTATCTGGACGCCGATGCCGCTTGGAACCTGGTCCGCGAGTTCGACGAGCCGGCCTGCGTGATTCTCAAGCATCAGAACCCCTGCGGTTCCGCCGTTGCCGAGGACATCACGGCCGCCTACGACCGCGCCTTCGCCTGCGATCCCAAGAGCGCCTTCGGCGGCATCATCGCCTGCAACCGCGAGGTTCCCTTTGAGTTGGTTGAGCACTTCGCCGACCAGAACAAGCAGTTCGTCGAGGTCATCATCGCCCCGAGCTATACCGCCGAGGCGCTCGAGCGCATGGCCAAGCGCCCCAACCTGCGCGTGCTGGCTACCGGCGGCGTGGACCACGGTGCCCAGGTGGAGCTGCGCTCCATCGACGGCGGCATGCTGGTGCAGGAAGTCGACCACGTGACCGAGGACCCCGCGACCTTTACGTTCCCCACCGACCGCAAGCCCACCGACGCCGAGATGGCCGAGCTCGAGTTTGCCTGGAAGGTCTGCAAGGGCGTTAAGTCCAACGCCATCCTGGTCTCCAAGGGCAAGGCCGGCATTGGCATGGGCCCGGGCCAGCCCAACCGCGTGGATTCCGCGTTGCTGGCCTGCGAGCGTGCCGAGGACTTCTGCGAGCGCGAGGGCGTGGAGAAGGGCGGCTTTGCCTGCGCAAGCGACGCGTTCTTCCCGTTCCGCGACAACGTTGACGTGCTTGCCGCGCACGGCGTGACCTGCATCATCCAGCCCGGCGGCTCCAAGCGTGACGACGAGAGCATCCAGGCCTGCAACGAGCATGGTATTGCGATGGTCTTCACCGGCGCCCGCCACTTCCGCCACTAAGTTCCGCCCTGGGACAAAATAATCTCTGCAAAAGACGGCTGCTCCGTTTGGAGGGCCGTCTTTTTGGTATAAGAGGACGGAATGACTAACACGAAAGGTACAACCATGCCCCAGATTGATGATGCCGAGCTGTTTGGCAATGCCGAGGATCAGCGTGCGTACGAGGACTTTTGCGCCAATCAGGAGGCGGTCGAGAAGTTTACGCTCGACAAGCCCGCGCTTGTCTGCCGTTGGCGCATGTCCAACAAAAAGGTGCCCATGCTCAACCGTCACATCCGCGCGCTGTCCGAGCGACTGGTGCAGGGCGAACCGCTTACCCATAACATGCTCAGCTGGGCCAAACAGCACGTTGAGTGGTCGCTTGCCGAGGGCGATTACACTGCGCGCGACGGCGTACTCATGCTGGTGATCGACATCAACGGCAACGCTGCCATGACGGTGGGGGAGTACGAGCCGCTCGCCGATACGTCAGCCAAGGCGCTGCGTGCCCGCTCTGCCGAGGCCCGTTCCGAGGCCGACGAAACCGGCGTGGCGCCCGAGCTGCTTGCTGCCGTCAACGACGGCGAGCTGGCCTTTGTGGCGCCGGCGGACGAGTGCCTGTGCGGCACGGCGACGCTCATCGAACAGCTGGCCCAGACCAAGGACATCCCGGTCACGCGCGTAGACATCCCCGCTCAGCTCAAGGGCGCGCTGTTCCTGGTGAGCGACGAGCACGGCGTGGTCCCCGCCGACGATACCGATGCCGCCGAGGCCGACGCCGCCACGGTCGCCTTCTTCGCCGACGGCTACGAAAAGCTCCGCGCCCGTCGCTAAATGATTATTCTGGGACGGGGATTAAAGAATCATTTTGGTCCCCGCCACCGCTGCGAGTGCGAGGCGGACAAAACGCCCCCGCTCGCGAACAGTTCTGTCATCTTGGCACCGCGCGCGGTGCACACCTGCAGTTTCGCAGCCATAATGGTGGCAAGACAACCAAGAGGGGAGCGGAATTCATGGCGCTAATCTATATCGTTGAGGACGACGAGCCCATTCGTCGTGAGCTTGCCGACATCCTTGCCCGTGCCGGTTTTGAGGTCGAGGCCTGCGAATCGTTCGAGCATGTCTCGCGTGACATCCTGGCCGCTGCACCCGACTTGGTACTGCTCGACCTGACGCTTCCCGTCAAAGACGGCCAGCATATCTGCCACGAAGTCCGCCGCGAATCCGAGGTTCCCATCATCGTCCTCACGTCGCGCACGACCGAGATCGACGAGGTCATGGCCATGACGCTCGGCGCGGACGACTTCGTTCCCAAGCCCTATAGCGCGCGCGTGCTCGTGGCGCGCATCAATGCCTTGCTGCGTCGCACCGCGGCGGCGGGCGAGCGCAGCACGCTCGTCCACAAGGGGCTGGAGCTCGACCTCGCCCGTTCTATGGTCACCAACACGGCGACCGGCGACAGCACCGAGCTCACCAAAAATGAGCTGCGCATTCTCTCGCTGCTTCTGAGCCGCGCGGGCAAGATCGTCTCGCGCTCGGCCATCATGCAGGACCTGTGGGACTCCGATGCCTTCGTGGACGACAACACGCTCACCGTCAACATAAACCGCCTGCGCACGACGCTCGAAAAAATCGGCGTCAAGGGGTATCTGACCACGCATCGCGGCCAAGGCTATTCGGTCTAGGTGCCAGCTATGTCGTTTAGCAAATTCTTCAAAGATGCGCTGCTTCCCGTCGCCGTGTGGACGTGCGGCGTGCTGTTGAGCTGCTTTGTGCTGACGGTCGCCGGGGCACCCGCTTCCATCGTGGTCGTGGCGGTCGGCGTGTCCTTTATCTTTGGCATGCTGGGCATCGTGATCGAGTACGCGCGCCGTCGTCGATTTTTGCACCAGCTGGAGCGCGCGGCCGAGGAGCTGGAAAGCCCTGCGTGGGTGCAGGAGATGGTGCAGTGTCCGACCTATGCCGAGGGCGAGCTCGAATACGAAGTCCTGCGCCGCGTGGGCAAGGCGGCTTGCGATGAGGTGGCGGAAGGGCGACGTCAAACCGACGACTATCGCGACTATATCGAAAGCTGGGTCCACGAGGCCAAGCTGCCCCTGGCGGCAGCCCATCTGATTTTGGAAAACCTGGATGGCAGCGAAGATGACCTGTCGCGTGTGGATGACCTGGGTCGCGAGCTGGCTCGCGTGGAGCGCTATATCGACCAGGCGCTGTACTATGCGCGCTCGGAAGTCGTGGAGCGCGATTACCTGATTCGCCGCTGGGATCTCAAGACCTTGGTGACGGGTGCGATTAAGGCCAACGCGCGCGAACTCATTGCAGCGCACGTGGTTCCGGTGTGCGAGAACCTCGACTTTGGGGTCTTTACCGACGAGAAGTGGCTCGAGTTTATTCTAGGCCAGCTTATTCAGAACAGCATCAAATATGCGCGCGAGGACGGCGCAAAGATCGTGTTTTCGGGCGCGTTGCTGGACGAGGGCCTGGCGAGCGAACGCATCGAGCTTACCGTCGCGGACAACGGCTGCGGCGTGAGCGCGGCCGACCTGCCGCGCGTGTTCGAGAAGGGTTTTACCGGCGACAACGGCCGCACCACCAAGCGCGCAACGGGCATCGGCCTCTACCTGGTGGCGCGCCTGTGCTCCAAGATGGGCATCGATGTCACCGCGGCATCGGAGCCGGGCGAAGGCTTTGTCGTCACGTTCGCCTTCTCAACGAACAAGTTCCAATACTTCGAGTAGCCGGGCCGTCTTGCGGTGCGGACGGCTATGTTCCCGAACGTGAACATAACCATGAGGCTCAAATGGATCTCCCAAAACAAAAACGTGCAGCCCAAACAAAAACGTGCCGTCCCAAACGGGGCGGCACGCCATCTTTTATCAGCCAACTCGCTGAAGTAAGGCTGCGAAGGCCGCGAGGCCGGGAGGGGTTTCCTAAGGGCACATCCCGCAGCCGCAACGCGGCGAGGACGTGCCTGTGGAAACCCCGCAGGCCCCGCGGCCGGTGGGAGCAACGCTACTTTACGACCAAAATGTCGCAGTCGGTGTTGCGCAGCAAAAACGTCGAAATCGAGCCCAGGAGCGCATACTTGATCGAGGACAGGCCACGGGCGCCGCAGAGCACCAGGTCGGGCTTGACCACGTCGAGCATCTCGTCTTTGAGCGTCTCGCGAATACGACCGGCGCGAATCATGACCTCGACCTCGGGAATGTCGGGATTGGCCTTGGCCTCTTCGAGCTGCTTGGCGATGGAGTTCTTAAATGCCTCCTCTAGGCCGTTGACCAGGTCGACCGGATAGGAGCCGGCACTCTCGAGTGCCGTGGAATCGATAACGTGGCCGATGATCAGCTTAGCGCCGTTGTTCGCGGCGACTTTGATGGCGCGTGCGAGCACAAAATCCTGCTGTTCAGTACCGTCGAGTGAAACAAATACCTTGGTGTAGCCCTCGTTCATGGTTTCCTCCTTGGTCTATCGCACGGGCGCGGGGCTCGTGCGTCGGGCGGGCGCGGGTGCGTTGACCGCCGGACACTTTATCTTGTTGCAGTTATACCCAAGGATTTCGGTTTAACTGCTCGCAATTCTGTGAACGGGCGAGTTTTTTGGTAAGGGTAGGCGCGGTCGCACCGCCAACGGTTGATAATGGGACATCGCCCGCATCGTCCGCAGAACATCTACCGGCGGGTGTCTAACGAGGGGGTCCCTTTGGATATTATCGAGCTTCTAAAGTCTGCCTTCATGGGCCTGGTCGAGGGCATCACCGAATGGCTGCCCGTTTCGTCGACGGGTCACATGATCTTGGTGGATGAGTTCGTCAAGATGAACGTGAGCGAGACGTTCTGGAACATGTTCCTGGTCGTGATTCAGCTCGGCGCCATTCTGGCCGTCTGCGTGCTGTTTTTCCACGAGCTCAACCCGTTCTCGCTCAGCAAGGGCAAGGAGGGCCGTCGCGACACCTGGGTGCTGTGGGGCAAGATTGTGCTCGGTTGCATTCCTGCGGCGGCGATCGGCCTGCCGCTCAACGACTGGATGGAGGAGCATTTCTACAATGCTCCCGTCGTGGCGCTGGCGCTCATTGTGTACGGCGTGCTGTTTATCGTGATCGAGAACTGGCGCGCAAGCAAGCGCGAGGAAATGGCCGTTGCCGGTTCGTTTGGTTCGCGTGCTGTGGTGTCGGGTGGACGTCCCGCCGGTGCGCACTTTGCGGCGCCCGCCGCGGCTACCGCTGAGGATGAGGACGATGACGAGAATCTGGACTTTGGTTCCATCGCCACGCTCGAGGATCTAAGCTGGAAGACTGCGCTGGGTATCGGCTGCTTCCAGGTGCTTTCGCTGGTGCCTGGTACGTCTCGCTCCGGTTCTACCATCATCGGCGGCCTGCTGCTGGGCTGCACGCGTTCGGTGGCGTCCAAGTTCACGTTCTTCCTGGCCATCCCTGTCATGTTTGGCGCGAGTGCGCTCAAGCTGGTCAAGTACTTCATCAAGGGCGGCACGTTCGGCACCAACGAGATCGCTATCTTGGGCGTGGGCTGCGTTGTTGCCTTTGTGGTTTCGCTCATCGCCATCAAGTGGCTCATGGGCTTCGTCCGCCGTCACGACTTTAAGTGCTTCGGTGTTTACCGCATCATCCTGGGCATCGTAGTGCTCGCATACTTCTTCGTTCTGGAGCCCATGCTCGGCCTGTAACTTAGTCGACGCTGCGCGGCGGCCAGGGCGACAACTTGTCATTCAAAGGGGGTGGCATGACCAAAAGGTCTATGCCGCCCCCTTTTCATGCCAATTTGTTCGCTCTGACCGTCGCTCGCTGCTGCTGCCATGACATCGGCGGTTTCGTGATTGTCAATAGATTGGTGCAAAGTAACCTGACCCCATTGCGCCAAATCCGCTGGGGTGGGCCTGACGGTGACGAACGGAGTCGTGGTGTGATTTGCGTCGGTGTCCGCGCGGCTCGGTATACTGGTACGGCTCAAACTATGGCGCCGCCCGCAGGCGCGCCGTCCGTCAGATGAGGAGTCGCCCATGACCCAGCCCTTGCCCTGGGAAAAGAATACCGCCGCGCCCGTCCCGCCCGCGCCGGAGTCCGTGCCGCTCGATGCGTACACTGCTCCCGCCGCGCCGGAGCCCGAGCTCGTTCCGCTCGACATCTACGACGCCCCGGCTCCCGCGCCCAAGCCCGCCAAGCCGCTCGTCGATATCGATAGCCTCAATCCCGCCCAGCGCGAGGCGGTCCTGACCACCGAGGGCCCGCTGCTGGTCCTTGCCGGCGCCGGCTCGGGCAAGACCCGCGTCTTGACCTTCCGCATCGCCCATATGCTCGGCGACCTGGGCGTTAAGCCCTGGCAGGTCCTGGCCATCACGTTTACCAACAAGGCCGCGGCCGAGATGCGTGAGCGTCTGGCGGCGCTCATCCCCAGCGGCACCCGCGGCATGTGGGTGTGCACCTTCCACGCCATGTGCGTGCGCATGCTGCGTGAGGACGCCGACCTGCTGGGCTACACCGGCCAGTTCACCATCTACGATGACGATGATTCCAAGCGCATGGTGCGCGACATTATGCAGGCGCTCGGCATCGAGCAAAAGCAGTTCCCCATCAACATGATCCGCAGCAAGATCAGCTCGGCCAAAAACGCCATGATCGGGCCCGAGGACATGCTCAAATCCGCCGACAGCCCCAACGACAAAAAGGCCGCGCAGGTTTACTTGGAGTTGGAGCGCCGCCTGCGCGCCGCCAACGCCATGGACTTCGACGACCTGCTCGTGCGCACGCTCGAGCTGCTGCGCACCCGCCCCGAGGTGCTCGACAAGTACCAGGAGCGCTTCCGCTACATTAGCGTCGACGAGTATCAGGACACCAACCACGTCCAGTACGAGATCGCCAACCTGCTGGCCGCCAAGTACCAAAACCTCATGGTCGTGGGCGACGACGACCAGTCCATTTACAGCTGGCGCGGTGCCGACATCACCAACATCCTGGACTTCGAGAAGGACTTTAAAAACTGCAAGACCGTCAAACTGGAGCAGAACTACCGCTCCACGGGTCATATCCTGAGCGCCGCCAACGCCGTGGTGCGCCACAACTCGCAGCGCAAGGACAAACGCCTGTTTACGGCCGAGGGCGACGGCGAGAAGATCCAGGCCTTCCAGGCGAGCGATGAGCGCGACGAGGGTCGCTGGATTGCCGGCGAGATCGAAAAGCTGCACTCCAAGGGTACGAGCTACGACGACATCGCCGTCTTCTACCGCACCAACGCCCAGTCTCGTATCCTCGAAGATATGTTCCTGCGCGCGGGCGTGCCCTACAAGATTGTGGGCGGCACGCGATTCTTTGACCGTGCCGAGATCCGCGACGTCATGGCCTACCTCAAGATGATCGTGAACCCGGCCGACGAGATGAGCGTCAAGCGCGTCATCAACACGCCGCGCCGCGGCATCGGCTCCACCTCGATCCAAAAGATCGAGCAGCTGGCGCGCGACAACCGCTGCTCGTTCTTCCAGGCCTGCGAGATCGCAACAGCCGAGACGGGCATGTTTAGCGCCAAGGTGCGCAACGGCCTGTCGAGTTTTGTGGCGCTGGTGCGCGAGGGCCGTCGCATGGACGGCGAGCTCAAGGATGTCGTCGAGATGATTGTCGACAAGACGGGCCTGCTGCAGGCGTTTCGCGCCGAGGGCACCATGGAGTCCGAGAGCCGCGCCGAGAACATCCAGGAATTCCTGGGCGTCGCCGCCGAATTTGAGGAGACGCACGAGGATATCGAGGGTACGCTCGAGAGCTTGGAAGAGTTGCGCGCGGCCGGTGTTGCCGACGTGCCTGCCGGCGCCGAGTCCGAGCCCGTCGTGGTGAGTGCGCCCGCGCCCGAGCCGGGACCGTCCGCTCCGGCATCCTCGTTTGAGGCACTTGTCGGCGCTCGTGACGCCGCGGGCTCCAATCCACTCGATAGCCTAGCCGCCCCGGCGCTCTCGCCGCAGGATGCCTTGGCCGCCGCCATCGCGGGCAACACATATGCCGTGCCAACAGAGCTACCGGCGGGCGCCGTGCATGCCGACGAGATCGAGCGCACCTACGGTCCGCTCACCTGTAAGGCGCTGCCGGCACTCATGGAGTGGCTGGCCCTGCGCTCCGACTTGGATTCCCTGGCCGGCGAGACGCATGCCATCACTATGATGACCATCCACTCCGCCAAGGGCCTGGAGTTCCCGGCGGTGTTCGTGGCCGGCATGGAGGAGGGTATCTTCCCGCACGTGCACGACTTTGGCGGCAGCGATGACCCGGGCAAGCTCGAGGAGGAGCGTCGCCTGGCCTACGTTGCCATCACGCGTGCCCGTAAGCGCCTGTTCCTGACCTATGCGGCCACGCGTCGCACCTACGGCTCGACCTCTGCCAACCCGCGCTCTCGCTTCCTCAACGAGATTCCGTTTGAGGATATCGAGTTTAGCGGTATCGGTTCTGCCGGTTTTGAGGGCACGGGCTGGGAGAAGCGCGGCGACCGTCACGGCACCTTTGGCTCGGGCATGGGCTCGGATATGTATGGCGGCAAGGTGTTCGGTTCGCATACGCGCTCGACCGGCGGCTCCGGATCGCGCGGCGGATCGAGCTTCGACGATTTCTTTGGTGGCAGCACCTATGGCACCGAGCGCCATCGCGGGGTTTCGCCCGACGCCGGCCGTGTTGCCTCGACCTTTGGGTCGGGCGCGCCGCGCGCCAAGAAGCCGTCGTCCAAGGTGTCGCCGACGGTGGAGCGCAAGGTCGACCGCGCGAGCGCATCGCAGGACTTTGCCGCGGGCGATACCGTGAGCCACAAGACCTTTGGCACGGGTACCGTGATCTCGGTCGTCGGAGACATGATCGAGGTCCAATTCGAAAAGACCGGCCAGACCAAAAAGCTGATGAAAGGTTTTGCACCGATCGTCAAGCTGTCGTGATCCCGGCGGACCTGGGCGGGCGTATAGGGCAACATCGCCTGCTCGGACAGTCCTGCGCAAGACGGAGAGCACATTAAGTGCTCTCCTTTGCGTGCGGAACTCGCGACCGATGTTGCCCTATACGCCCGCCCGGGTCCTTGGGTAACGTTGCAGGACGAACGTTGCTTTGCTCGTTCGCTTTTTGATCTGGAGAGCCGGGTGGGCTGATAGAAAAATAGATGTGAGTAGGGGCTCCTCCGTTGATGAACGGGGGAGCCCCTTGTTGCGTTTTGGTTGTCGTTGTGACCTACAGGTGGCTGATGATCAGTTCCATCTTGCCTTCGAGCTCAATCTTTTCCACGGTGCTCGGGGCCAGCAGGTGGCTGCCCTTGTGGACGGGGTCGCCGCAGACGGTGCCTTCGCCGTCGATGACCGACAGGCACATGAAGGGCCAGCGCTGGTCGAGGGTCTTGCTGCCGTCGACGCGCACGCGATCGACGGTGTAGCAGGGGTTGGACTCGAGCTCGGTCACGCCATCGACCTCGGGCGCGGTCACCGTGCCGTCGGTCGGAGCCTGCGCGTTAAAGTTGATGCAATCGAGGCTCTGCTCAATGTGCAGCGGGCGCAGCTTGCCGTCGGTGCCGGGGCGGTCGTAGTCGTACAGGCGATACGTCACGTCGCTCGACTGCTGCGTCTCTAAAATGAGCGTGCCGGTCTTGATGGCGTGCACGGTACCGGAATCAATCTGGAAAAAGTCACCCTTGTGAATCGGCAGCACGTTGAGCATGTCGTCCCAGCGGCCGTCTTCGATCATCTGTGCGGCCTCGGCACGATCCTTGGCGCGCTGACCGACGATAATCGTGGCGCCGGGCTCGCAGTCCAGCACGTACCAGCACTCGGTCTTGCCCAGGCTACCGTTCTCATGCTCGGCGGCGTACTCGTCGTCAGGGTGAATCTGGATCGAAAGGTCGTCCTTGGCGTCCAGGATCTTAATGAGCAGCGGAAACTCCTTGCCCTCGCAGTTGCCAAAGAGCTCGCGGTGCTCAGCCCACAGCCACGACAGCGTGTGGCCGGCGTACGGTCCCTCGGCAATTTGGCAGTCGCCGTTGGGATGGGCCGAGATGGCCCAGCACTCACCGATGGGACCCTCGGGAATGTCGTAGCCAAACACGGTCTCCAGCTGGCGGCCGCCCCAGATCTTCTCGTGGAAGATCGGCGTGAGTTTAATCAAATCGGACATGTGCATACTCCCATAAGGTTGTGCGGGTGCCGCGTAAGACAGCTCAAAACGAGCACCCACCGGATTACAAAACTAGGCCAGCGTTACGTTGTGCAGCTCAAAGCGGTCGCCGACGTTGCGCGAAATCGAGTACTCAAAGGCGTTGCCGCTATCCAAAAAGCCAATCTGGTTGAGCTCGAGCAGAGGGGCGCCGGGCTTGGCGTCCAGGCGCTCAGCTTCTTCCTCGGTTGCCGCCACGGCGCGGATGGTGCGGTGGAAGCTCGAAATCTTCAACCCGCATTGCTTGCGGATAAAGCTATAGACCGATCCGTACAGGTCCTTCTTTTTAAGGCCCGGTATCAGCTCGAGAGGCATGTAGGTGTACTCGATGACGATGGGCTTCTCGTCGACCTGGCGCACGCGCACGATGTGATAGGCAAAGTCGTCTTCGGCCATTCCCAGCTGGGTCGCAACCTCTGCCGGCGGATTGACGATCGAGAAATCGTAGACCACCGAGGTCACTTTCTCCCCGCGATGCTCGTACGAAAAGCCT
This sequence comes from uncultured Collinsella sp., assembly GCA_934654765.1. Taxonomy (GTDB): domain Bacteria; phylum Actinomycetota; class Coriobacteriia; order Coriobacteriales; family Coriobacteriaceae; genus Collinsella. Next base: position 22,922 of record CAKUGX010000002.1, read on the forward strand.
TGGGCACGGTCGTTCTTGCCTTGGAAAAACACCTGGCCGGGAAGCCCCGCCGTGTCCTTGACGTAGGTGCCCGATCCGCGCCGGCTGGTAATAAGGCCTTCCTCGGTGATCTGCTCAATCGCGCGCTTGACGGTGATCTTGGAAACGCTATACAGCTCGCAAAACTCTACGACGGTGGGCAGTTTGTCGCCCGGCTTAAGGGAGCCGTCCTCGATGCTTCGACGGATATCTGCAGCTATCGCCTCGTATTTGGGAATCATGGAACCTCCTTTCCGGCTTGATTGAGTACAGAAGAAAGTATAGTCAACACCTAAGCATCCCTATTGCGTTTTTGAAAAGTTCGAGAAAGGTTTAATTAAAAAACGCTTCTCTTTAAAAACTAGAGCGCTCTAAATGAATATGCATTCGAATAATGGTGTATTGAGCAAATTGATCGACTCGAGGATGGGGTTGAGCCGTTTTACCGCCCAACGAGCCAAATTCCATGCCCTGCGTTTTCACAGGTAAAACCTGCCAAAACAAACCTGTCCCTTTTTGGCAGGTTTTTGTCTTGGGAGCGGTACCATACAGGCAATGTTTAAACGAGAAAGGTGGGCTCCCATGGAACCTAAGCAGTATTACATCGGCATTGACGTCGGCGGCACTTCGGTTAAGGAGGGCCTGTTCGACGAGGACGGCAACCTGCTGGCCAAGGCCAGCGTGCCCACGCCTCCCATCGTTGACGCCGCGGGCTTTGCCGCGGTGACCGAGGCTATCGACCAGGTGGTCGCCAAGGCCCAGATTCCGCGCGCCTTTGTGGCGGGTATTGGCCTGGCCGTTCCGTGCCCCATCCCGGCATCGGGCGATGCCAAGGTCAAGGCCAACATTGCCATTAACCTGCCCGAGCTAAGAGTCGCCATTCAGGAGCACTGCCCCGACGCGGTTGTTAAATACGAGAACGATGCCAACGCCGCTGCCATGGGCGAGGCTTGGCTCGGCTCCGCCAAGGGCGTGCAAAACGTGGTGATGGTCACCATTGGTACCGGCGTGGGTGGCGGCGTTATCGTCAACGGCGACGTGGTGTCGGGCGTTGTGGGTGCCGGCGGCGAGATTGGCCACATGTGCCTGAACCCGGCCGAGGAGCGCACCTGCGGCTGTGGCGGCCATGGCCATCTGGAGCAGTATTCCAGCGCCACCGGCGTGGTGAGTAACTACCTTGCCGAGTGCAAGAAGGCGGGCGTCGAGCCCATCGAGCTCACCGGGCCCTCCGATTCCAAGGACGTGTTCCAGGCCTGCCGCGAGGGTGACAAGCTCGCGCTGGCAGCTGCCGATACAATGGCCGACTATCTCGGCCGCGCCCTGGCGCTTATTGCCAACGTGGTCGATCCCGAGATGTTCCTGATCGGCGGCGGTGCTTCCGCTTCGGCCGATGTCTACCTCGACAAGGTCCGCGAGCACTTTAAGCAGTACGCGCTCTCCGCCTCGCGCGAGACGCCCATCAAGGTCGCTTCGCTCGGAAACGACGCCGGCATCATCGGTGCCGCCTACGTAGCCCTGCGCGCCGCCGGTAAATAGCTGGTGCAAGGGGGCCAGGTTACTTTGCACCAACATGGTGCAAAAGGGACAGCCTTGGCCTCCATGCCTGCCCCAAAATATGCCGTGCCCCTTCCGTCTGCGAAGGCTCGGCATCGGCGTGCTACCATAGCTACGTCCAAGTACACATATCAAGTGGAGGTTATCCATGGCAAACGTTCTTGTCTTTGGTCACCAGAACCCCGATAACGACGCTATCATGAGCGCCGTCGTCCTGTCCCAGCTGCTCAACCAGGTTGAGTATGCCGGCAACACCTACGAGGCCTGCGCCCTTGGTCAGCTTCCGGCAGAGTCCGCCAAGCTGCTTGCCGACGCCGGCATTGCCGAGCCCCGCGTGATCGAGTCCGTCGAGGCCGGTCAGCTCGTCGTTCTCACCGACCACAACGAGTCTGCCCAGTCCGTCGCCGGCCTTAAGGACGCCACGGTCTTTGGCGTTGTCGACCATCACCGCATCGGCGACTTCGAGACCGCCGGCCCGCTGCACTACATCTGCCTGCCTTGGGGCTCCAGCTGCACCATCGTCACCAAGCTCGCCGGCGTGCTCGGCGTTGAGCTTTCCGACGTCCAGGCTAAGCTGCTGCTCTCGGCCATGATGACCGACACGCTCATGCTCAAGAGCCCCACCACCACCGATGTCGACCGTGCCGTCGCCGCCAAGCTCGGCGAGCAGGTGGGCGTCGACCCGGTCAAGTTTGGCATGGAGGTCTTCCTCACCCGTCCGTCCGGCTCCTTCACTGCAGCCGAGATGGTCGGCAACGACATCAAGATGTTCGAGCCCGCTGGCAAGAAGCTGCTCATCGGCCAGTACGAGACCGTCGACAAGACCCGTGCACTCGGCATGATCGACGAGATTCGCGAGGCCATGCGCGCCTACGCCGCCGAGAAGGGTGCCGACGGCATCGTCCTGTGCATCACCGACATCATGGAGGAGGGCTCGCAGGTCCTGCTCGAGGGCGAGACCGAGGCTGCTCAGAAGGGCCTGGGTATTGCCGACGAGCACGACGGCGTCTGGATGCCGGGCGTCCTCTCCCGCAAAAAGCAGGTCGCTGCCCCCATCATGGCCGCCTGCTAGGTTTAGTTGACCGAACGCCACGACCGGATCGCGGACGCCCCGCGCTCCGGTCGTTTTTTGTGCACGGCGCCGCGTCGTCTCTTGGGCAGGCGCGCCCGTGCCGTTGAGCAAATAATGTTCAACCTGTGGTTCCGCTTTTCGGCCACGCCTGCGTGCTTGTCGTGCAGGGTAGGCTAGATGCAAGCGTAATACGTTAGAGCGCGGCGCCGCCACTTGGGCGGGCCGTGCTTTTTTAAGACGGGAGCTTTCCCGTGAAAGGAGCCGCCCATGGCAGCACCCGAGCAGCTGTTTAACGTTCGTGAGCGCAAGCGTTTTGAGCGCCACGACATCTGGGAGCGCATCGCCGAGAACGGCACGATTTCCGCCGCCGTCATGGTCTTCGCCGCCATCGCCGCCGTCATCTGCGCCAACACCGATGTCTACGAGGCAATCCATCACTTTTTGGAGACCCCGCTGTATGTGGGCCTGGGCAACCTTACGGCCGGTCTCACCGTTGAACTTTTCGTCAACGACTTCCTCATGGCGATTTTCTTTTTGTTGGTGGGCATTGAGCTTAAGTACGAGATGACGGTCGGCGAGCTCAAGAATCCGCGTCAGGCCATGCTTCCCATGTTGGCGGCCGTGGGCGGCGTCGTCGTCCCCGCCTGCATCTACCTGATCTTTAACCATGCCGGCGCCCGCAACGGTTGGGCCATCCCCATGGCAACCGATATTGCCTTTGCACTGGGCGTGCTGTCGCTTTTGGGCAACCGCGTGCCCAACGGCGTGCGCGTGTTCTTCTCGACGCTCGCCATCGCCGACGACCTGATCTCCATCGCCGCCATCGCCATCTTCTACGGCCAGAGCCCCAATCCGTTTTGGCTGGGCGCCGCTGCGGTTGTGACCTGCGCGCTCGTGTGGCTCAACAAGACGCAGCACTACCGTCTTGCCCCGTATTCGGTGCTGGGCCTTGTGCTGTGGTTCTGCATGTTCAAGAGCGGCGTACATGCCACGCTCGCCGGCGTCATCCTGGCCTTTACCATCCCGGCCAAGTGCGGCGTTAAGCTCGACAGCCTGACCGACTGGCTGGGCGAGTGCCTGCCACTGCTCGACGACCGCTACGACGACGAGGCGCACATTCTGGGCCAGCACGACTTTACCGTCTCGACCACCAAGGTCGAGCGCGTCATGCACCGTGTGACCCCGCCGCTCATCCGCATGGAGCGCCTGATTTCCACGCCGGTCAACTTTGTGATCCTGCCGATCTTTGCGTTCGTCAACGCGCAGGTTCGCCTGGTGGGCGTGGACATGAGCACGTTGCTCACCGACCCGGTGACGCTCGGCGTGTACTTTGGCATGCTGCTGGGCAAGCCGATCGGCATCTTTGGCATGACGTTTGCCCTAGTCAAGCTTAAGGCTTGCGAGCTGCCGCACAACGTCAACTGGCATATGATCGCCGGTGTGGGCATTCTGGGCGGTATCGGCTTTACCATGTCGATCCTCATCAGCGGCCTTGCCTTCCCGACGGCCCAGTTTGAGGTCCTGGCCGCAAAGGCCGCCATTCTTGCCGGTTCGGTCACCGCAGCCGTGCTCGGTATGATCTACATGAGCGTGGTCTGCAAGCATCCCTCGCCCAAGGACGAGTAAGAGCGCGAAAACCGGCTCCAGAACCGATTCGGGCGCGTTCAAAATGCGGATTCGGGCGGTGCTTGCCGCCTGCCAGACACGCCAGTGGTCAAAAAACGCCGTTTGTGAGTACTGTCACAAACGGCGTATCATTTTAGGTGCGGAAAATAATGAACAAAGTTATAAGAACTGTACGTTAATGAGTGACCATCGACTTCCAATTTGGCGCTAGCTGACGGTGATTAGGAAGTTTCAAGTCGAGTTTTGCCGATTTCGACCAAGAATCGCTGCTACTAAAAAGGTAACAGTACTCATATTTGCCCTTTTTTGGCCACAAGCCCTAAAACAAGCCTCGCCAAGGTCGGGAAGCGGGCCAAATCGCCGGCCTCGAGGCTTATTCCACCGTTCCGTAGACGGCGCCCCAGCCGTGGGCGGCCAAGGCGGAGTTGAGCTGGTCGCAAAGCGATTGGCGGTCGTAGTAGCCGGGCGGTAGCAGGTTGACGATTTCCATGAGGTCGGGCGCCAGGTCCAAGATTTCGGCCTGTACGATCAGGTCCAGGCGGTCGATGGCATGGCGGTCGTAAAACAGCCCGTCGACCAGGCGCTGCAGGTCGCCGAATTCCTCGGCCTGAAACGATCCGTACTCCATAGTACCTCCTTGGGCGCCCCGCGCCGGCATGCGCGGCGATTCGTAATTCATTGCGATGAACTTAATCTATCACGGCTTCATACCGTTGCGGCGGTGGCGGTCTATACTTAGACGAACTGCAACGTACCGCTTCGTGAAAGGTCGCACCCATGCAGACGATCTACCAGAAGATGGAAACCACCGAACTCGATGCCGCCATCGAGGCGCTCAAAGCCGAGGTCGCCGAGGTCAAGGCCAAGGGCCTGGCGCTCGACATGGCCCGCGGCAAGCCGTCTCCCGCCCAGGTGGACATCTCGCGCCCCATGCTCGATATCCTCAACGCCGACGCCGATCTGCACGACGGCAACGTCGACTGCTCCAACTACGGCTGCTTCGAGGGCATTCCCTCGGCACGCAAGTTGGCAGGGGAGTTCCTGGGCTGCCCCGCCGAGCAGACGCTCGTGCTGGGTTCGTCGAGCCTGCTGATCGAGCACGATATCGCCGGCATGTTCTGGCGCTGCGGCTCGTGCGGCAGCGAGCCCTGGGACGCTTACGAGGCTGCGCACGGCGGCAAGAAGGTCAAGTTCCTGTGCCCCGTTCCCGGCTACGATCGTCACTTTGGCATCACCGCCGATCTGGGTATCGAGAACGTCCCCGTCGCGATGACCGACAACGGCCCCGACATGGACGAGATCGAGCGCCTGGTTGCCGCCGACGACTCCATCAAGGGCATCTGGTGTGTGCCCAAGTATTCCAACCCCACGGGCATCACCTTTAGCGAGGACACCGTGCGCCGCCTAGTCGAGATGCCCACGGCCGCGCCCGATTTTCGCATCTTCTGGGACAACGCCTACTGCGTGCACGACCTGTACGACGAGACCGACGAGCTCGCAAACATCTTTGACCTCGCTCGCACGGCGGGCACCGAGGACCGTGTGGTGGCCTTTGCCTCGACGTCCAAGATCACCTTCCCGGGCGCCGGCATCGGCTTTATTGGTGCGAGCCCCGCGGTTATCGCCGAGTTCTCCAAGCGCCTGAAGGCCGGCCTCATCAGCGCCGACAAGCTCAACCAGCTGCGTCACGTGCGCTTCCTTCCCACCATCGAGGCGGTTAAGGAGCACATGAAAAAGCATGCCGAGTTCCTGCGCCCGCGCTTTGAGGCCGTCGAGCGCAAGCTCACCGAGGGCTTGGGCGACACGGGCTGCGCCACCTGGACGCACCCCCGCGGCGGCTACTTTGTGAGCTTCGATGGTCCCGAGGGCTCGGCCCAAAAGGTCGCCGCGCTTTGCGCCGACCTGGGCGTCAAGCTCACGCCGGCCGGTGCTACCTGGCCCTATGGCAAGGACCCGCGCGACACCAACATCCGCATCGCGCCGAGCTATCCCACGGTCGAGGACCTGGAGGCCGCGCTCGATGTGCTGGTGCTGGCCGTTAAGCTTGTCGCTGCCGAGCTTGCGCGTGCCGAGCGTGCCTAACGCATAGGGCCCCGCAAGTCCGCGCCCGGTACTACCCGCACTTTCGATACGTAAAGGAGCGTATACATGGATTTGGGTATTTCCACCGACCCCACGCCAGAGCTCTACACCATTAAGGTCACCGGCGAGATTGATATATCTAACGCCGATAGCCTGCGCAATGCCATCGACCTGGCGCTCGAGCAGCCCACTGAGGCCGTGGAGCTCGATTTTGCCCAGGTGAGCTACATCGATTCGACGGGCATTGGCGTGCTCGTGGGCGCCGCGCACCACGCGGTCGACCACGGCAAGCGCTTTAGCTGCACCAATGTGCAGCCCCCGGTGATGCGCGTGGTTCAGCTGTTGGGTGTCGACCAGGAGATTTCGATCACCGCTGCATAATCTTTGCCCCCAAAAGGGCGTGCCGTTTGGCATATGTTTGTGATGCGCTCGGACGTTTTGGCGTCCGGGCGCTATACTTGACCGAATGAATAGACGAGTTCCGGCCGAATGGCGCGGTGCGGGCTCGACTCACATCGAGCCTTGGAGGTATGTGTGTTTGGTATTGGAGAGGGTGAGCTCGCGATCATCGTGGTCTTCGGCTTTTTGCTGTTTGGCCCGGATAAGCTCCCGCAGATGGGCCGCACGATCGGCCGTGCCATCCGTCAGTTCCGCGAGACGCAGGAAAAGATGACGGCCGTTGTTCAGTCCGAGATTATCGATCCGGTGAGCGAGGCCGCGTCGGCCCCGGTCAAGCCCAAGAAGGCTGCTGCGACCGACGACGATTCCGATGCGGACGAGGATGCCGCCGAGACGGCAGCGCCCGCCAAGAAGGAGACCTTTGCCGAGCGCCGTGCCCGCCTTGCCGCCGAGAAGGCCGCGAGCGAGGGTGCCACCGAGGGCGAAGGTTCTGCTGAGGAGGCCGATGCCGCCGACGCCGCGTCCGCCGATGCCGCCGCCGAGTCCGCTTCCGCTGCAGAGCCGGAGCCCGAGCCGGCAGAACCCACGACGGCTGACCTCTACGCCCGCCGTCCCCGCAAGCGCAAGGCCGTCGTCGACCAGCTCGCTCGCGAGCTCGAGGCCGAGGACGACGCTGCTGCCGCCGACGCCCCGAAGGGAGGCGATGAGTAATGCCTATCGGACCTGCGCGTATGCCGCTCTTCGATCACCTGGGAGAGCTTCGTCGCCGCCTGACCATCGTGGTCGTGTCGGTGTTTGCCGCCGCTATCGTGCTGTATTTCGCCACACCCGTGGTGCTCGACATCTTGGAAGACCCCATCCGCTCCTTTGTGCCGGACGGTAAGTTCTACATCACCACCACGCTCGGCGGTTTTGGCCTGCGCTTCTCGCTGGCCATCAAGATGGCCGTGGTCATGTGCACGCCCATGATCATCTGGCAGATCCTGGCATTTTTCCTGCCGGCACTGCGCCCCAACGAGCGCAAGTGGGTTGTGCCCACGGTGCTCGCCTCGACGGTGCTGTTCTTCCTGGGTGCCATCTTCTGCTACTTCATCATCATCCCGGCGGGCTTTGAGTGGCTCATCGGCGAGACCTCGGCTGTCGCTACGGCGCTGCCCGATCTGGAGAACTACGTCAACATGGAGCTGCTCTTTATGATCGGCTTTGGTGTGGCGTTTGAGCTGCCGCTCATCATCTTCTACCTGTCCGTTTTCCACATCGTGTCCTATGCGGCCTTCCGCAGCGCCTGGCGCTACGTGTACGTAGGCCTGCTCGTGGGTTCGGCTGTGATTACGCCCGACGGCTCGCCCGTTACGCTGGGTCTCATGTATGGCGCCCTGCTCTCGCTCTACGAGATTTCGCTCGCCATCGCTCGCGTGGTCATTACCGCGCGCGAGGGCAAGGAGGGCCTGTTCGTGAGCCGTCTGGACCTGTTCTCGGACGACGAGGACGACGAGGAGTAAATCGGTATGCACGAGGTTGGCATTGTCAACGGCATACTCGATACAGTGATTCGCGCGGCGCGTGGGGCGGGGGCCTCGCGCGCCGTTTTGGTAACGCTGCGTATCGGGGATATGACCGAGGTCGTGCGCGAGGCGCTCGACTTTGCGTGGGAGACATTTCGCGACGAGGACCCGCTCACGCGAGGCTGCGAGCTTGCTGTGGAGGAGGTCCATCCACAAAGCGAGTGTCTGGACTGCGGCGAGGTTTTCGACCACGATCGCTTCCACTGTCGCTGTCCCCAGTGCGGTGGTGCCAACGTGCGCCTACTGCACGGCCGCGAGCTCGATATCGCAAGTATCGAAATCGAAACCCCCGACGATTAGCCCGCTAGCCATCTGGTGATGGGGTATAAAGGGGCCAAAGTAAGGAGCGCTAAGTATGGCCGAGAAAACGATTGATATTGCATCGCCGATTCTGTCGCGCAACGAGCGCCTGGCAGATCAGCTGCGTCAGCGATTTGAGCAGACGAACACCTACGTGATCAATGTGCTGTCGAGCCCCGGCTCGGGTAAGACCACCACGATTTTGGACACCAACGAGCGCCTGCGCGACAAGGCCGGCCTACGCTGTGCCGTCATCGAGGGCGATATCGCCTCGGATGTCGACGCCATCACCATGAAGGAAGCCGGCATGCCCGCCATCCAGATCAACACGGGCGGCCTGTGCCACCTCGAGGGCAACATGATCATGGAGGCCGTCGACGCCTTCGACCAGGCCGTCGGTCTGGAGAACATCGACGTCATCTTTATCGAAAACGTGGGTAACCTGGTCTGCCCGGTCGACTTTGACCTGGGCGAGAACCTGTCCATCATGATCCTCTCGGTGCCCGAGGGCGACGACAAGCCCATCAAGTACCCGGGCATCTTCCAGCATGCCGGCGCGCAGCTGCTCAACAAAGTCGACGTGGCCCCGGCTTTCGATTTTGACATGGATAGGTATACTAAGACACTCGATGACCTCAATCCGCAGGCGCCGCGGTTTGCCGTGAGCGCGCGCAAGGGCGAGGGCATGGATGCCTGGTGCGATTGGCTCATCGGGCAGATTGAGCAAGCAAGGGCGTAAGTCGGCCGCCATACGGGCGGGCGTAGCCGCAGAGATACGAGATAGGAGCCTCTTTTGAAGCTCATCATCGCCGAGAAAAACGACGCCGCGCGTCAGATCGCCGAGCGTCTGTCCACGGGCAAGCCTAAAAAGGACAAGGTGTACAACACCGCCATCTACCGTTTTGAGTGGAAGGGCGAGGAGTGCGTGACGATCGGCCTTGCCGGTCACATCTTGGCGCCCGATTTTTGCGACAGCGTGCTGTTCGATAAAAAGCTGGGCTGGTATTCGGTCACCGAGGACGGTGAGATGCTGCCGGCCGACATGCCCGATGGCCTGGCTCGTCCGCCCTACGACACCAAGCGCAAGCCGTTTCTTGCCGACGGTATCTCCATCAAGGGCTGGAAGCTCGAGAGCCTGCCCTATCTCACCTGGGCGCCCGTCATTAAGCTGCCGGCCGAGAAGGAGCTCATTCGTTCGCTCAAGAACCTTGCCAAGAAGTCCGACAGCGTCATCATCGCCACGGACTTCGACCGTGAGGGCGAGTTGATCGGCTCGGACGCCCTCAACAAGGTGCGCGAGGTTGCGCCGGACTTGCCGGTCGCCCGCGCCCAGTACTCTTCGTTTACCAAGGCCGAGATCACGCAGGCCTTCGATAATCTTGTCTCGCTCGACCAGAACCTGGCCGATGCCGGCGAGAGTCGTCAGCACATCGACCTCATCTGGGGCGCGGTGCTCACGCGCTACCTGACGCTCGCCAAGTTTGGCGGCTTTGGCAACGTGCGCTCCGCCGGCCGCGTGCAGACGCCGACGCTTGCCCTGGTGGTCGAGCGCGAGCGCGAGCGCATGGCGTTTGTGCCCGAGGACTATTGGCAGATCCGCGGTATGGGCGCCGCGCAGGGTGCTGCCGAGGACGATCGCTTTAAGATCGCTCACAAGACGGCGCGTTTTACCGACAAAGATGCTGCCGAGACGGCGTACGGCCATGTCGACGGCGTTGCGACGGCAACCGTCGCCGCGGTGACCAAGCGCTCGCGCAAGCAGCAGCCGCCCACGCCGTTTGCGACGACCTCGCTGCAGGCCGCCGCCGCGGCCGAGGGCATCTCGCCTGCGCGTACGATGCGCATCGCCGAGTCCCTCTACATGGCCGGTCTCATCAGCTATCCGCGTGTCGACAACACCGTGTACCCTGCGACGCTCGATCTGGGCGCCGTGGTGAGCGACCTGGCAAAGATCAACCCGGCGCTGGCGCCCGTGTGCAAAAAGGTACTCGCCGGTCCCATGAAGCCCACGCGCGGCAAAGTCGAGACCACCGACCACCCGCCCATCTACCCCACGGGCGAAGGCGATCCGTCCACGCTCGATGGCGGCCAGCGCAAGCTCTACGACCTCATCGCCCGCCGCTTCCTGGCGACGCTTATGGGTCCCGCGACCATCGAGAATACCAAGCTCGAGCTCGACGTGAACGGTGAGCCGTTCGTGGCTTCGGGCGATGTGCTCGTGACCCCGGGTTTCCGCGAGGCGTATCCGTACGGACTCAAGCGCGACGAGCAGATGCCGCCGCTGGAGCAGGGCGATACGGTCGACGTGTTCGACATTAAGCTCGAGGCAAAGCAGACCGAGCCGCCCGCGCGCTACAGTCAGGGCAAACTCGTGCAGGAGATGGAGAAGCGCGGCCTGGGTACCAAGTCCACGCGCGCGAGCATCATCGAGCGCCTGTACGCCGTGCGCTACCTCAAAAACGATCCCGTTGAGCCGAGCCAGCTGGGTATCGCCATCATCGACGCGCTGACGCAGTTTGCCCCGCGCATCACGAGCCCCGATATGACCAGCGAGCTCGACGGCGACATGACTCGCGTCGAGCGCGGCGAGGACACCGAAGAGCATGTCGTGACGCACTCGCGTGCGCTGCTGGCCGGCGTGCTCGACGAGCTGCTCAAGCATACGCAGGAGCTCGGCGACGCCATCAGCGACGCCGTCACGGCCGATGCGCGCGTGGGCGCCTGCCCCAAGTGCGGCAAGGACCTGGTTATGAAGACGAGCGCCAAGACCCGTGGCAGCTTCATTGGCTGCATGGGCTGGCCCGACTGCGACGTGACCTATCCGGTGCCGAGCGGCGTCAAGGTGAGCCCGCTCGAGGGCGAGGCCGCCGTGTGCCCCGAATGCGGTGCGCCGCGCATCAAGTGCCAGCCGTTCCGCCAGAAGGCCTTCGAGATTTGCGTGAACCCGACGTGCCCCACCAACTACGAGCCCGACCTTAAGGTGGGCGAGTGCAAAGTGTGTGCCGAGGCCGGACGCCATGGCGACCTGATCGCGCACAAGAGCGAGAAGAGCGGCAAGCGCTTTATCCGCTGCACCAACTACGATGACTGCGGCGTGAGCTATCCGCTGCCGGCGCGTGGCAAACTCGAGGCGACGGGCGAGACCTGTCCCGAGTGCGGCGCCCCCATCGTGGTGGTCAACACGGCGCGCGGTCCGTGGCGTATCTGCGTCAACATGGACTGCCCGACCAAGGAGAAAAAGCCCGCCCGCGGCCGCAAGACCACAACCAAGGCGAGCACGGCAAAGAAGACGACGGCGGCCAAGAAGACGACGGCTAAGAAAGCCACTGCCGCCAAGAAGACGACCGCGAAGAAGTCGACTGCCAAGAAAGCAGCCGCCGACAAGTAACGGCGCAGTCGAAACAATGCCCAAAAAACGAGCGAGGGTCCCATGATCCTCGCTCGTTTTTTATCCGGCAGTTAGGGACGTTCCTTTTCTGCCGGCAGTTTAGGAACGTCCCTAACTGCCGGCTCATGAGTTGCGGTGAAATAATTCTTATTTGAGCTTGCAGGGCCCCAAACCGGAACTATTCCACCGCGACTTTTTGTTGGTTGGGGAGTTTAGTTCACCTCGACAGGCTTGGCGCCTGGATAGCGCTCCTCAAAGTCTAGGCGGTACTTATTGTCATTGGTGCCCGCCACGTTGTCGCGCGACAGCGGCGCCACGATCTCATTCTTGTGGTCCGCAGGCTTGGCGTATTTCAGGCTGATCTCCCAGGCATCACAGATTGCGTCAATGCGGTGATCCAGGTCGTCGTACAGGGCGATGATGTCCTTCCAGGAGCTGTAGTTCTTGGAGCTCGTCGGGACGTCCAGGTCCTCGACGATGTCGTAATACTGCTCGATGGTGTCCTCCGTGCGCTCGGCGACGTCGGCGAGATTTTGACGGGTGGTTCGATCCTCTTCCAGATAGTTGCCGTTGAAGTTCTGCGCATCGGCGCGGACGTAGCTGTCGAGATCTTCGAGCAGGTCGTAGTATTCGCTCAGCCGGCGGTAGAGGTTTTGTTCGGAGAGCGTTGCTTCGACGCCATCTTCGTCGTCATCGTCATCATCGTCGTACAGGCTATTGGGATCGCCGAGGGGCTTAAGGTCATCGTCGTCGACATCGTGGTGCAGCTTGGCTACCTCGGCAGTCGTTTGCGTGGCGGCGTTGTCGAACGGCTTGATCACAAAGAAGATGACCAAGGCGACGATGATCGCAACCAGCACAACGATAACGGCGATAAGCGGCCCGGTGCCGCTCTTTTTGGGAGCGGGGGTCTGTGGCGAAGCGGGCGCGTATGCAGGTGCCGGCTGCTGCTGAGGCGAGCCGCTCGCGACAGGGATGCGCTGCGTGGTCTCGACCGACACGGGGCTTGCGGCGGGGTCGGGGCGATAGGCGAGGGGGTCGTTCGCCTTGGTTTGAGGCGTATCAAGGGGGCCGGTCTGCTCAAAAGCGGGCTGGTTATCGCTCGCGGCTGCTTGCTCAACGGGTGCACCGCACGAGGTGCAGAACTTGGCGTCGTCTGCAAGAAGCTTGCCGCACGAGGCACAATACCGAGACATTGCCACTCCTTTCGCCACATTTCAATGCAATACGTCGATTATACCCAGCGTCCAAAACTCCCCATCATACGTTGCGGTGAAATAGGGAGTGTTTGGCGGCCTCAGGGCTGTATCCAGTCCCTATTTCACCGCAACTTAGTAGTCGCCTGCGACTGGGTGGGATTTGGGGCGCGCCGAGCACTGGGGTATCATGACTTGGTTGCTATAACTTGCATTTTCGCGCCTTGTAGGAAGGGGCTGCGCCCATGGCTTTTGAGCCCGCTCAACATAGCTTTATCACGCTCGAGGGCGTCGACGGCGCCGGCAAGTCCACGCAGGCGCGCCTGCTTGCCCGCGCGCTCGACCTTGCCGGCTACCAGGTTGTGAGCCTGCGCGAGCCGGGCGGCACCGCCATCAGCGAAAAGATCCGCGCCCTGCTGCTCGACCCTGCCAACACGGCGATGGGCGATACCTGCGAGCTACTGCTCTACGAGGCCGCGCGCGCCCAGCTGGTGCACGAGGTCATCGCACCCGCCCTCGCGGCCGGCAAGGTGGTCCTGTGCGATCGCTTCTACGATTCCACGACCTGCTACCAGGCGTTTGCCGATGGCCTCGACCGCCAGATAGTACGCGAAGCGAACAACCTGGCGGTCGCAGGAACGCACCCGGCTCTTACACTCGTCTATCACATCACACCCGAGCAGGCGGCGCTGCGTATGGTCGCCCGCGGCGCGGCAGATCGCATGGAGGCCAAGGGCATGGCCTTCCAAGAGCGTGTCTACCAGGGATTTTGTGCCATCGCTGCCGAGGAGCCGAACCGCGTAAAGCTTATCGATGCCACCGCGCCCATCGCAGATGTTTTCGCGCAGACGGTCGAGCAGGTCCGCGCGTACGGCCTCAACATCCCTCAGGACGCCGTCGCCGCCGCGCTTGCCCAGGAGGCTGAGTAGCATGGCCCCCGCTCAGGCAAGCCTGCTCGCCAAGCTTGACACTCAAGAACGCGTGCGCGATTTTTTGACCAACGCCATCGCCAGCGGCCGCGCATCGCACGCCTACCTGTTCTTGGGCGCGCCCGGCGCCGGCAAGCTCGACGCCGCATGGGCGCTCGCCCAGGCCTTCCTGTGCGAGCAGGACGGCTGCGGCTCGTGCGACAGCTGCGTGCGCGTCGCTCGCCATACACACCCCGACGTGCACTATTACACGCCCGAGAGCGCTACGGGCTACCTCATCGCCCAAACTCGTGAGCTCCTCGACGACGTGCCCCTGGCGCCCATCCGCGCCAAGGCCAAGGTCTACATCATCGATCGCGCCGAACAGCTGCGCGCCAACACCGCCAACGCGCTGCTCAAAACGCTTGAGGAGCCGCCCGAGGGCGTCATGTTCATCCTACTGGGCACCTCGGCCGACGTGATGCTGCCCACCATCGTGAGCCGTTGCCAGTGCGTGCCTTTTCGGCTGGTATCGCCTACTGTGGCCGCGCAGGCCGTGAGCCGTGCCACCGGTCAGGACATCGCGCGTTGCCGTATGGCCGTCGCCGTGGCGGGAAGCCCCACGCGCGGCATTGAGTTCCTTAAGAGCGCCGAGCGCCAGGACGCCCGCCGTCAGATGGTTCGTGCCATCGACTCACTCATTGCCGCCGACGAGGCCGACGTGCTCAGTCGCGCCAAGTCGCTCATTGTCGCCGTCAAGGCGCCGCTCGCCGAGGTCAAGTCCACGCAGGAAAAGGTACTCGAGCAAAACGCCGACTACCTGTCACGTGGAGCATTGAAGCAGCTTGAGGACCGCAACAAGCGCGAACTCAACGCGCGCGAGCGTTCGGGTATCATGGAAGCGCTGGCGAGCGCGCGGACGCTCATGCGCGACGTGCTGCTGACACTTCAGGACGAGGCAGCCGACGTGGTGAACGAGGATGTGCGCGACACGATCGGTCGGCTTGCCGCCGCGACCAATGTTGCGGGTGCCACCCAGGCGCTCGAGGCGGTCGCGACCGCCGAGCGCAACATCGCCAGAAACGTTACTCCCCAGCTGGCCATCGAGGTCATGCTGTTCGATATCAGGAAGGCACTGAAATGCCGTTAGTCGTACCCGTTAAGTTTACCTACGCCTCGCGCGACCTGTGGTTTGACCCGCAGGACCTGGATATCCTCGAGGCCGATTATGCCATTTGCTCCACCGAGCGCGGAACCGAGATCGGCTTGGTTACGGCCGATCCCTTCGAGGTGCCGCAAGACGAGATCGGTCAGCCGCTCAAGCCCGTGCTGCGCGTGGCGAGCGACATCGACCTGCAGCTTGCCGACGATCTTGCCATCCAGGGCGACGAGGCCATGGTCGATTTCCGCCGTCTGGTCAAAGAACTCGACCTCGAGATGAAGCCGGTCGGCGTCGAGTACCTGTTTGGCGGCGAGAAGGCCGTGTTCTACTTTGCGGCCGAGGAGCGCGTCGATTTTCGCCAGCTCGTCAAGGATCTGTCCTCGACGCTGCACATTCGCGTCGACATGCGCCAGATCGGCGTGCGCGACGAGACTCGCCTGGTGGGCGGCTATGCCCAGTGCGGCCAGGAGCTCTGCTGCACGCGCTTTGGCGGACAGTTTGAGCCCGTCTCGATTCGCATGGCAAAAGAGCAGGACCTGCCGCTCAATTCCTCCAAGATCAGCGGCGTGTGCGGCCGCCTGATGTGCTGCCTGCGCTACGAGTTCGAGGCCTACAAGGACTTTAAGAGCCGCGCGCCCAAAAAGAAGACGCTCATCGATACGCCGCTCGGCAAGGCGCGTATTCAGGAATATGACACGCCGCGCGAGCAGCTGGTGCTGCGCCTGGAGAACGGCAAGGTCTTTAAGGTCAACCTGGCCGATATGACCTGCTCGGAGGGCTGCAAAAAGAAGGCCGCCGAGCAGGGCTGCAACTGCCGCCCCGACTGCGTGACGCGCGACGTGCTCGAGCGCATCGAGTCGCCCGAGATGCGCCTGGCGCTCATGGAGCTCGACCGCGAGAACGGCGTCGACGTGGGCGATGGCCTGTCGAGCGCCGACCGTCTGGCCGGTACGTCGATGCCCAAGCGCCGTCGTCGCGATGCAGATGCCGATGCCCGCGCTGCTCAGAGTCAGGGCGAGGGCCGTGGCCGCGGTAAGGGTCGCGGTAAGGCCGAGGCGCCCGAGGCCGAGGAAGCCGCCGGTGGTCGCCGCCGTCGCAAGCGTGCAGGCTCGGGCGATGTCAGCGAGACCGCGGCTGCAGGCAAGAATGCCTCACGCGAGCGCGAGGCTCAGCAGACCCAGCAGCAAAACCGCGGCGGTGGCATGAACCCCACGCGCCGTCGTCGCCGTCATCTGTCGAGTGAGGAGCGCGAGGATGCTTTCCGCGCCGCAGCCGCTCGCGAGGCCGGTGCCGCTCCCAAGGGCGGCTCGGGTTCCGACGCACCTGCCGACAAGGGCGGCAAGCCGCGTGGCGAGGAGGAGCGCGCTCCGCGTCCGCGCCGTCGCCATTCCTCGGGCACGCAGCAGAAGCCTTCGGTGCCTTCCGTGGCCGATCAGGTTTCGGATGGCGAGGTCAAGGTCACGCGTCGTCGTCCCGGTGACGGCGGAGGTGCGGCTGCCAAGGCCGCGCGCGGCGCCGCCCGCGACGAGCACGAGCCGCGCGAGGATCGCGGTGGCGAGGGCTCTGCCGACCAGGGCCAGAAGCGCCGTCGCCGTCGCCGCTCTCGTAAGCCGCGCCAGGATGGTGGCGAGGGCTCGACCCTGGGCTCGTCCGCACCGCAACCGCCTGCCGGCGAATAGCGCCCGCGAGCGGATTTAACCTGCCTTGCTCCGAGCGCATCGGGGTATCATAGCGCTGAATCAACAACCCTCCCTCTGCCTTTGCATAGGGAGGGTTGTGTCGTGAAGAGACATTTGAATGTGTTGGGTTGCCTACAAAGCGTCGGCGCCCTACCGTTTGCGGACGAATTGCTACCGTTTGCCGAGCGCGCAGCGCACGAGGCGCTTGAGGCGTTGTCGCCCACGCGATGCGCCGGCTGCGAGCGCGCCGGCGCGCTTATTTGCCAGGACTGTCTAGCGGCACTAACGCTCATCGATCCGTGTCATGGCTGCACTCGATGCGGCGCCCCGTTTGGTGATCTGCTATGCACCGAGTGCTCGGTCGAGGGCGCGTCCTCGGCAATGGCAGATGCACTCGACCGGTGCCTGGCATGTGCCGTTTACACACATCCGCTGCCGCGCATCATTAAAGCGTACAAAGACGCGGGCGAGCGCCGTCTGGCTCCGTATCTGGCGGAGCTGCTATACGACACCGCCCTGCATGCGCAGGTCGCAGCTCCCGATCGCTATGGCGGCGTGTTGTCCGCTGCCGACGCAGTGGTGTTTGTGCCTGCGACAGCGGCGGCGTTTCGGCGGCGCGGCTTTGATCATATGGAGGCCATTGCGCATCCATTTTGCGAGCTGTCGGGTGTACCGCTACTCGATGCCCTTGTTAAGTACGGTCATGGTGACCAGCGCGAACTCGGTCGCGAGGAGCGCCGAGAGCGCGCCCGGGGCATGTACGAGACAGTCGAGGACGTGCAGGGCCGCCGCCTGCTGCTCATCGACGACGTCATTACCACGGGCGCGACGATGGCGGCGGCTTCAGCAGAACTCAAGCGCGCCGGTGCCGCGGCCGTCGATGGCCTTGCTATCGCACGTGTTTGGTAGGGGTGGTTTTGTGGCAGTGAAGATTGAGCGGCGCAACGAGCCGACAGGCGAACAGCTAGCGGCTTCCGTAATCCTAACAGGCGCTTCAGCGCTGCGCATGATGCGCGCCGAGCGCCGGCAGATGGGCTATATCAGCTGGAAGGACCTTAATCCCGATGAAGAGCGCCGTGTGCTGCGCACGTCGTCGCCCTCGACCGAGGATATCTATCTTCCTGACTTGGTGCGAATTGGAGCCAAAAGCGGCGAGGTGCAAGAAGACTTGTGCCTGCTAGTGGGGTCCGCAGCGCAGCGCCGCCGTATGCCCGGCGTGAGTTGGTCTGTCTGTTCCGCGGGGTTGCCGGCCGGCTCGATTCTAGAGGTAGAGCCGGGGGTATACAGTCTGTCTCCCGAGGCCCTCTGCGTTGCCGTCGCGCGCGAAGTCGGCTGTATCCAAGCATTTGCCCTAGCCCAAGAGCTGTGCTCCAAGATTTCCCTCAGCGATCGTGGCAAGTTTCTGCCACCCTACAGCTCGCCTGTTGCGAACAAACTTGCAAAGGATAAGGACCGGCCGCCAGACGTGGGCTACTTCGAAGTCGAACCGGTGCTGACGCCCGAACGGCTGATGGACTATCTCGCGGTATACAAGGGGAACACGGCCAAACAACTGCAGCGTCTATGTCCCTATCTTTCGGAAAACCTGCGCTCACCCATGGAGTGCATCATGCTCGCCCTGTTTTCGCTTCCGTTTTCCTATGGCGGGTTTGCCTGCGGACCTTTTAAGGCCGACTATAAGATCGAGTTCGATGACCGTGCGCAGGCAATCTCGGGGATGCCCCATGCAGTTTGCGATGCGTATCAAGAGGCAGCCCGGTTTGACCTGGAATACAACGGTGAGCTGGGCCATTCCTCTCGGAGGGGACGTATCCATGATGAAAAGCGCAACACGGGCTTGATTACTATGGGAATCGAGGTCGCGACGGTCAATAGCGAAATGCTCTGTGACATGGAAGCGATGGAAGCGCTCGCATGGCGCATCCACCAGCGTATGCGAAAGCGGTACCGGAATCGTGTCGATGCCCGCAGGAAGAAGCAAGAGGCGTTGCTTAACACGCTGCGGGCGTGTTTTGGGCTTAAGCCGGTCTAATTCACGTCGAAAATAGGGGGTTAATCATATGCCCTGGCCAAAATATGGCAAATATGAGTACTGTCACTAAATCAGTAACAGCAAAATCAAGGAATTTAGGACTCGGGGGCGGCATAAAGTAAGAAGATAATATACAAATGTAGAATAACTAAGCATCAGGTTGGCGACACTGAGCGCAAAATCTGTCCGAGAGGTCAAAATTGCCTGTTACTAAATTGGTGACAGTACTCATATTTGCCATTTTTTGGCCAGGGCACCCCAAGAAGGGTGCCCCGGAGCTCCCCATAGGGGAGCTCCGGGCTTCACAGGGGCACGAATAGCCCACTCCGACCTGCGAAATCTGTACTCGCGATGCGAATAACGCCCCTAACCTTAAACTTTAGCTTGAACTTAGCTATAATGCGCTTCGTTCCTACCAGGCTGTGGTTGCGGACGGACGAAATGCCCGTCCTAGTCCAAGACAGACGCGGTCAAAGGGATCCACGTAAGCGACCGCGTGCGCGCGGCGCGATCATGGCGCGTCCTAGATGTAAGCCGCACCGTCCGTTCTACTTTCTTTGGGGCAATACCGCCTCGCGGGCGAGCGGGCCAGTCGTGAAGGTGGCTGCGGCCTCCCGAGCAAACACCCCGGTGCGCAAGTGTGGGGTCAAATACCAGGTCAGCTGGTGGGAACAATCTGATATTCCGCGCAACGCACGGATCGTATACGACACAGAAGGCAGGGTAGTGGACATGGTGAGGGGCAGCTTGATGCACGCGGCTCGGTTAGGTGCTGGGACCGCAGCGGTCATCGCCGTTTTGGGCCTGAGCGGATGCGCGTTCAACCCGCTGTCTACGTTCACGACTCCCACGATCGACCAGATCGAGTACGAGACCGTCACGCCCACGGTGTCGGATGATGCCCTGGTCACTCCCGGTACCCTGACGGTCGCCCTCGATACCTCCGATGCGCCGCAGGCCATGCAGGGCGCTGACGGCGAGCTCACGGGGTATGCAGTCGACGCTGCCCGCGCCCTCGCAAGCCGCATGGGCCTTAAGGTCGCCTTTGTCGATGCGTCCTCGGCAGGTTCCGCGCTCGGCGACAAAAAGGCTGATATCTTTATCGGCGAGATTAACTCCACGGACGGGGACGTTAGCTCGCTCGGCACCTGCCTGTACGATGCCGCTTCCGTGTTCGGTAGAACCAGCGATGGTGGGTCGCTAAACGTTTCCACCGATACCCTTAACACGTCTACTCTGGGTGTCCAGATGTCCTCGGCCTCGCAGGAGGCGCTTGCTAAGCAGAGCATCACCGCCAACCAAAAGACCTACCCCAACATCAACGAGTGCTTTGAGGCGCTCGAGTCCGGCGAAGTCGACTATGTGATTTGCGACTCCACGGCCGGCGGCTACCTTGCACGCCTGATGAGCGAGATCTCCTATGTCGGTGCGCTCGAGGCGCCCTCGACGCTTGGTGTTGCGGGCCTCTCGTCCAATGACGAACTGTGCCGTGCCGTGAGCGATGCCCTCGACGACATCACGGTCGACGGTACGCTCGAGGCAGTCCACTCTGTCTGGTATGGCACGATGCCCTACGACCTCACCACTAAGACGGTTTCGGGCGCTAACGTGCAGCCGGGCGACTCTGAGTCCAGTGAGACCACGTCTTCCGGCAGCGAGTCCTCCGATTCCAACAATGAGACCGCATCCTCCGAGGACAAATCGTCCAGCCAGGAAGGCACCATCACCGACGACGACATTAACAAACTTAATAGCTAGTTATTGCTAGGGGTGGTGTCTCCTATACGTTGGAAAGGACACCTCTTCACGGTTTCAACACGCACTGCCGGGCTTCCCCAATAGGGGAGCCCGGCTTTTTCATCCCAATAAAACCAGCAGGTCAAAGGCAATTTTCGGGACCAAATACAAAGTCGCTGGCTCCCTCCTATAGCGCACTTTGCCACAGAAAAGTGCGAGACTTCGGTATGCGGTATCAAGCAATCGTTATTCGGGTCTTTGGGAATCCGCGTGATTAAATGCACGGCAATGGGTACATAGCCAGTACAGTAAGTCCCCGAGGCAGATTGGAGCCACGTATGGATATCAAGGTTTCTGGACGCAAGACGACGGTAACCGATGCTCTGCGTGCGCATGTGGATGAGAAGATCGGCGAGGCGCTCAAGGTTTTCGATATCGAGCCCATGACGGTCGACGTTGTACTTCGCTATGAGAAGAACCCCTCGAACCCCAACCCGGCAATCGTCGAGGTTACGGTTCGCGCCCGTGGTTCGGTGATTCGCGTTGCCGAGCATGGTGCAGATATGTACGCCGCCATCGACCTCTCCGCCGATAAGGTCACCCGCCAGCTGCGCAAGTTCAAGACCAAGGTCGTGGACAACCGCCAGGGCGGTGCCAGCGCAGCGGATGTTGCACCGGTCGAGCGTGTCGAGGATCTGGCCGACCTGCTGCTGCCCGAGGAGGAGGACGACCTGCTCGTCCGCGAGAAGGTCATCGATGTCACCCCGATGACTGAGGAGCAGGCGCTGGTGCAGACCGATCTGCTCGGTCACGACTTCTACGTGTTCGAGAATGCGACGACTGGCCTCATCAATGTGGTGTATCACCGTAAGAATGGTGGATATGGCATCATCAAGCCCCGTATCGAAACACTTGACGAGTAAAATACGTTAACTTGCATGAGTTAACGGTTGGCGGCCATCCCATGCGGGTGGCCGCCTTTTTACGTAAGGAGTCGCTTTGATGGACAAGGCCGCATCCGCCGGTCATTCGGACCGTTGCCGCATCGTCGTCGATACCTGCTGCGACTTTAGCCCCGAGGTCGCCGCGAACCTCGATGTCGATATCTTGGGTTTCCCCTTCATTATCGATGGCGAGGAGCGTACGGACGACATCTGGTCGAGCATCACGCCCAAGGAGTTCTACGACCGCATGCGCGCCGGCGCCCGCGTGTCCACCTCCGCCGTGTCGCTCGGTCGCTATATCGAGTTCTTTACCGAGTGCGCCAAAGAGGGTACGCCCACGGTCTACCTGTGCTTTACCTCGGCGCTGTCGTCGAGCTACAACTCCGCGTGCCAGGCGGCGGACGCCGTGCGTGCCGAGTATCCCAACTTTGAGCTCTACGTGGTCGACAACGCCCTACCCTGTGCGACCGGCGAGCTCCTGGCGCTCGAGGCCGTGCGCCAGCGCTCGGCGGGACTGACCGCCAAGCAGCTGGTCGATTGGGCAAACGAGGCAAAGACCTACGTCCACGGCTACTTTACGCTCGAGAGCTTCGACGCGCTGGCTGCCGGCGGCCGCATTCCGCCCGCGGCGGCGCAACTCACGGCAAAGCTCGATGTCAAGCCCGAGCTCTCCTACGACCTGGCCGGCTCGCTGTCGCTGATCGGCGTCAACCGCGGCCGCAAGAAGGCGCTCAAGTCCATCCTCAAGTCGTTCCGCGAGAACTACGTGCCCGACCGCACCATGCCCATCGCCATCATGACGGCCGATGCCGAAAAGGACGGCGACTGGCTCGAGGCCGCTATCCGCAAGGAGGAAGGCTGCGCCGACGTGACCATCATCCGCAGCTCTGTGGGCCCCACCATCGGCTCGCACGTGGGCCCCGGCATGGTGGCTTGCGCGTTTTGGGGCAAGAACCGCGCCGACAAGGCGTCGCTTTCCGACCGCATCGCCCGCCGCGTGCGCGGTCAGTAGGCAAGTAACGCGGCCGTAATCGATCCCAACTCACAGCCCAAACGCTGGCACCGAGTATTCAACCTGGTAACAACACCCAACCCAAAAGGAAAGGTTTCATGGCAAACAAGCTCTCCGTCGCATTCATCGGCACCGGAATCATGGGTGCCCCCATCGCCGGCCACATCTTGGATGCCGGCTATCCCGTCACGGTCAACAACCGTACCAAGTCCAAGGCCGCCGCGCTTATCGAGCGCGGTGCCGTTTGGGCCGATACGCCGGCCGACGCCGTGGCGAACGCCGATGTCGTCTTTACCATGGTGGGCTATCCCTCCGAGGTCGAGGAGCTCTACCTGGCGGGCGACGGCCTGCTCGCGTGCACCAAGCCGGGCGCGGTGCTGATCGACCTCACCACGAGCTCCCCCGAGCTGGCGCGCGATATTGCCGAGGCCGCCCAGGTTTCCGGCCGCATGGCGTTTGACTGCCCCGTCACCGGCGGCGAGTCGGGTGCTATCGCCGGCACGCTTACGGCTATCGTGGGCGCCACCGAGAACGACATTGCCCCGGTCCGCGATATCCTTTCCACCTTTGCGGCCAACATCTGCTGCTTCGACGGCGCCGGCAAGGGCCAGGCTGCCAAGCTCGCCAACCAGGTGTCGCTGGGCGCCTGCATGGTCGGCATGGCAGACGCCATGGCATTTGCCGAGCTGAGCGGCCTTGATCTGGAGAAGACCCGTCAGATGATCCTGGGCGGCACCGGCAAGTCCGGCGCTATGGAGAGCCTGGCTCCCAAGGCGCTCGACGGCGACTACAAGCCCGGCTTTATGGTCGAGCACTTCATTAAGGACCTGCGTCTGGCGCTCGCCTACGCCGATGACCGTGAGCTCGCGCTGCCCGGCGCCGACGTGGCCTTTACGCTCTACGACATGCTCGACGCCATCGGTGGCGCCAAGCTGGGCACCCAGGCCATCACGGTCCTTTATAAGGAGGAGGCCGACGCCATCGCCGCCGGTCTGGACTGGTCGCAGTATCGTCCCGAGGAGCATGGCGCTCACGAGGAAGGTTGCGGTTGCGGCGAGCACGGCGAGGACCATGAGTGCGGCTGTGGCCATCACCACGGCGAGGACCACGAGTGCTGCTGCGGCCACGGCCATGACGACGGCCACGAGTGCTGCTGCGGCCACCATCACGGGGAGTAGCGCCCATGAGCTGGACGTTCGTGGTGCTTGCGCTGGTGCTCTTTCTCTTTGCGATCTACATCGGCTTTTTGTGCGGCCAGTGGGCGTGCGAAAAGCGCGTGATCACCAAGCGCGACTACTGGATCGCCAACTTTGCAGGAGCGGCGGCAGTCGTCCTACTGACCTGGGTGTTCTCGCTGTTCCCGCTGGTGCAGTTTGCGCCGATCGGCTGGCTCGGCGGCTTTATCGCCGGTCTTAAGATGAGCTTTGGCGAGTCCGTCGGTCCGTGGCGCAAGCACGACGAGGTCTTTAACGTCAACAAGGCTCATCGCGCCGCCGCCGACGCGGGCGACGCCGAGGAGCGCCGCCGCGCACGTCGCAATGGCGCGGCCGACCGACAGCTCATCTCGGTCACCGATGACAGCAAGGGTGCTGGCAAGCACGCCAAGAAATAAAAAGAAGAGGTAACTATGGCAGAAAACAAAGACGAACAGCTCACCGACGAGGAGCTGGCACAGCTCCAGCTGGCAGAGGAGAACGAGAACGCCGTCGATCGCCTGGTCCAGGAGCTCGGCTGTCCCACGCGCCGCATCCGCCAGTTTGCCGCCCGCGTGCTGCACCTGCTTGCCGAGCGCGATCCGCAGCGCGTCGTGCCCTGCGTGCCCGCGTTGATCGAGGCGCTCGACCGCCCCGAGGCGCAGACCCGCTGGGAGGCCCTCGATGCCCTGACGGCGCTCGCCACCACCTGCCCCGAGCAGCTGGGCGATGCCTTTGAGGGCGCCGAGACCGCACTGTTCGACGAGATCTCCTCCACGCTGCGCTATGCTGCCTTCCGCCTGCTGTGCGTGTGGGGTGCCACGAGTGTCGAGCGTTCGCGCGAGGCTTGGCCCATCCTGGACGAGGCCATCCAGTGCTACCACGGCGACCTTGAGTACCGCGACATGCTCGGTTGCCTGTACGAGTTTTGCCAGGGCGAGATCGACGCCGAGGTTGCCGAGAAGCTTGCGCTGCGCCTTAAGTTCGATGCCGAGAACGGTAAGGGCAGCTATCTCAAGGCCCGTTCGAGCGAGATTTGCGAAATGCTTGTTAAACGTTTTGGCCTGGATCTCTCCAAAAAGAAGAAGCGTGCTAGCGTTAAAAAATCTGACGACGCCGAAGACGAGGAGTAACAGATTATGGCGCACGATGTAGTCCTGATTCCCGGTGACGGTATCGGTCCCGAGATTACGCAGGCCATGCGCCGCGTGGTCGAGGCCACCGGTGTCCAGATCAACTGGAACGTCCAGGAGGCCGGCGCCGGCGTCATGGACGAGTTTGGCACGCCGCTGCCCCAGCACGTCCTCGATGCGGTCGCCGAGACCAAGGTTGCCATCAAGGGCCCCATCACCACGCCGGTCGGCACGGGCTTCCGCAGCGTTAACGTCGCCCTGCGCAAGCACTTCGACCTGTACGCCTGCGTGCGCCCCTGCCTGTCGCAGCCGGGCGACGGCTCGCGCTTCCGCAACGTCGACCTGGTCATCGTGCGCGAGAACACCGAGGACCTCTACGCCGGCATCGAGTTCGATGAGGGCGCTGCCGAGGTCGAGGAGCTCTCACAGCTTGTCGAGCGTTCGGGCCAAAAGACCTTCGCCGCCGATTCCGCGATCTCGATCAAGCCGATCTCCATCGCCAAGAGCCGCCGCATTGTGGAGTATGCCTTTGAGTATGCCCGCCGCTGCGGCCGCAAAAAGGTGACGGCCGTGCATAAGGCCAACATCATGAAGGCGACCGACGGCCTGTTCCTGCGCGTGGCGCGCGAGGTGGCCGCCAACTATCCCGATATCGAGTTCAACGACAAGATCGTCGACGCCACCTGCATGGGCCTGGTCCAGAACCCCAACGACTTTGATGTCTTGGTGCTGCCCAACCTGTACGGCGACATCGTGAGCGACCTGTGCGCCGGCCTGGTGGGCGGCTTGGGCATGGCCCCCGGCTCCAACATCGGTGCCGACTGCGCCATCTTCGAGGCAACGCACGGCTCCGCGCCCGATATCGCGGGCCAGGATATTGCCAACCCCACGGCCGAGATCCTCTCTGCTGCGATGATGCTCGACCACCTGGGCGAGAACGATGTTGCCAACCGCATTCGTGCCGCCGTATCTGCCACGCTCGACGAGGGCGAGCAGGTTACCGGTGACGTACGTCGTGCCCAGACCGGCTCCGTTGAGGGCGCCGTGGGCACGCAGGCCTTTGCCGATGCCGTTATCGCGCACCTGGTCTAAGGTATGCACGCTGCAAACGCCTAAATAGTACTTAAGTGTTTGCGTATAACCTAAGAATCAATACGCCCGGCGCCTCGTCGGGCGTATTCTATTGGGGACTATGTTTCCTAACAAGGAGTAATTGATATGGGTCTGATTCAAAAGAAGGACGAGAAGGACGAGATCGACGGCATCCAGATCATCGAGCGCGGCGAAGGCCCCGACGGTGACGAGGACGAGAAGATCGATCTGGTCGCCGGCACGTCTGCCGAACATATCGCCGCTGGCACGACCGCCGAGGAGGAAGACGCTCGCCTGGAGGCAAAGATCGCCGCGGACGCCGCCGACGAGAACCTCATGCCCGAGGAGCAGGACGAGGATGACTCCGATGCGGACGACCATGCATCCAAGCACAAGAAGATGATGATCGCCGCCTTCGCGGTTGCAGTCGTGATTGCTGCCGTGGTCGGCTTCTTTATCGGCAACGGTGGTTTTGGCGGCAAGGGCGTCGGTTCGTCGACCCTGACCGAGGACCAGCTCGATTCGACCGTGGCAAGCTATAGCTACAACGGCAAGAAGAGCGACATCACCGCGCGTGAGGCCATCGAGAGCCAGTACAGCCTTGATACCGTTAAGGACGACGACGGCAACTACACCGCTCCGTCTGCCGACGTTATCCTGTCCTACGTGCGCAACCAGATTCTGCTGGACGCTGCCGAGGACGAGGGCATTACCGTTTCTTCCAAGGAAATGAAGCAGTACGCCGAGGATTCCATCGGCACCTCCGACTACAAGACCATGGCCACGCAGTATGGCGTGTCCAAGGACCAGGCCAAGCAGATCGTCCGCCAGTCCGCGACGCTGCAGAAGCTCTACAAGAAGAAGGTGGGCGATAGCTCCGCAAGCATGCCGACCGCTCCGACCGAGCCTGCTGACGGCAACGAGGAGACCGCGAGCAAGGACTACGCCGACTACATCATCAACCTTGCCGGCGATGAGTGGGATAGCGAGAAGGGCACTTGGAAGGATGCCGACAGCACCTATGCTAAGGCGTTCGCCGACGATGCCTTTACGGCCGATAGCGCAACCTATAAGCAGGCCATGACCGCCTATTACACTGCTTACCAGCAGTACTCTTCGCAGGCTTCGAGCGCCAGCTCCAAGTGGACCGAGTATGCTAACGGTCTCTACGCCAAGGCCAACATCAGCATCTACGGCCTGTTTGCGTAAAGGCTTATAGGGCTTGATTCGCTCGCCACACAATCGAATCTTCGCGTGATCTGTAACACCCTCTATACAATAATAGGGGGTGTTTATTCATGTAAAGCGCAAACGATTTCAGACCAACTGGTAGTAACAATGTGGTACCACTGTTCATCTGGTAGTAACCAATTTTGAGATGAAATCGAATGGAAATTGCTAAGAATTAGTTTGGTAATGAAAGAAACGCTTCACGTCTACCTGCGGAAATTACCGTTTACGGGCCAAAAATAACCGTTTGGCAACGATATAGTAATTTGAACGAAATGTGGTGGACGTTTGAATTGAGTGTGTGCTAACGTACATACCAGCAGCCCAAAAAAGGGACTGGGTTGTCTAAGTTTGCGCACCAATGCCGGCAAGCGGAGAAGCCGGTATGCACAAGGCGCGGACATGGAACTCGTTGGTGAACAACGAAAGAAAGGTTGGAGGAGATACCATATGATGAAGTACCTCCAGAAGCTCGGCAAAGCGCTGATGCTTCCCGTCGCGGCGCTTCCCGTCGCAGGTATTCTTATGGGCGTGGGCTATCTGCTCGCTCCCGCAGTCATGGGTGCTGCCGGTGACACTACCGGTTTTGCCTATACCGCCGGTTTCCTGCTCATCAAGGCAGGCGGCGCTCTTATCGATAACATGGCCTGGCTGTTCGCAGTCGGCGCCGCTGTCGGCCTTGCCGACGATCACGATGGCACCGCTGGCCTCGCTGGCCTCGTCGCCTTCCTGATGATCCAGCAGCTCCTGAACCCCGCTGTTGTTGGCACCATTCGTGGTATGGACGCCGACGCCCAGACCGCTTGGCTTGCCACGACCGAGGGCATCGCGTTCTCCAAGATCGCTGGTAACTCCTTCATCGGCATCCTGTCCGCCATCATCGGTGGCACTTGCTACAACAAGTTCAAGGATACCCGTCTTCCCGACTGGCTGGCCTTCTTCTCCGGCAAGCGTTGCGTCGCCATCATGACCGCCGTCATCTGCATCGTCGTCTCCGTCGTCCTGCTCTTTGCTTGGCCGCTCATCTTCGGTGCTCTCGTTGCTCTTGGTGAGGGTATCGCCGCCATGGGTGGTATCGGTGCTGGCATCTACGCCTTCCTCAACCGCCTGCTCATCCCGACCTGTCTGCACCACGCACTCAACAACG
>CAKUGX010000003.1 GCA_934654765.1 uncultured Collinsella sp.
GCATATAGGATGTTTCTCGACTTATAGCGAACTGCCCCATAGCGCCCAGGAGCACAGCTAGGCAAACCACTGCAAGGGTTATCGAGATAGTACGGCGGCCCATATTAA
This sequence comes from uncultured Collinsella sp., assembly GCA_934654765.1. Taxonomy (GTDB): domain Bacteria; phylum Actinomycetota; class Coriobacteriia; order Coriobacteriales; family Coriobacteriaceae; genus Collinsella. The sequence goes on from CAKUGX010000003.1 coordinate 109, forward strand.
CCAGCCCGATACTTGTTTAACGGAGCGCGAAACATACTTGGCACCTCCGATATCAGAGCAAACGTCACCCGCAGCCCGGCGGCAGTCATATGTTTCCAACATCAAACCATATGGCAACCACTCGCGAGAGGAGTATCGGCGAACGGTGCATTTTTGCGCTCCATTGGTCAATTGCGCTCCATTGGTCAAACGTCAACGCGCGCTACAGCTCTTGCCCGATCAATTCAGATTTTGTCGCATACTACCGTAGATCCCCAACGCTTCCACCCCCCCCGAATCATTCAGCGCGCCCGCGATGGCGCTCAATCCAGTCCACGGCAAAGTCGACAAGCTCGCGTTGACGCATAAAGCGGATCATCCCGTTACCGAGAGGCGCCGTACGCACCGAGCATTCACGCTCAAAAGCAGCACCGATTTCATCGAAATCCTCGCCATCGACAAAGAGCGTGCGATATTCCTTCCATACGCGTCGACCGTTTTCCACAATCGCGCTGTGCTCCACACAGTCGTGCTTGCCAGGGTATTCCGCACGGGCGTCGGCCAAATGCAGCGATGTATTCTTGTCGTAGCCCACGCCCACAAGCAGCACGTAGCCGTCCAAATCGTACAGGCGCGCGATGGGCGATCCGTCGCCAAAGATGTTGCTCAGGTCGTGGTTTTCCGTCAAGAATTGTGCATGCCAGCCGTTTGCCGCCACCGAACGCGCCGGATGGTCGCTTCTATGCGTACCCGGCCACGTGCGAAACATCTCGGCAACGGCCCCCATCGTATTGGTAGGCGTAATGCGCTTGTCATAGGCAGGCCAGTTATCGCGAATCAGCTGCCACCATTCTTGCGGCTCTTGCCAATGGACACCACTCTCGGGGTCCAAGTTTTTCCATGATTGCGTCGGCATCATGATGGTACCGGTCTCGCCCACCATCTGGAGCAGCGCCTCGATCACCGGCTGTGCGCCGCCGCACACATATCCAAGCGCGCTGAGCGAGCAATGGACCATAACCGTCTGCCCTGCGCACATACCGACGGCGGAGAGCGCGTCGAGGATATCCTGCTTAAGCACGATTTGCCGATCCATTGCCGTTTCCCCTCTATCCCCACACATCAGTTTCTTTTGCGTCATGCGCCGAAATAGCACACGGGCCATGCGGCGCATGACGCTGCAAATGATACGTTTCCCAATGTTGCCGAGGGATCATTATTTAGTACTTGAAGAAGCCCTCGCCCGAGCTTTCGCCCAGCTTGCCTTCGTCGAGCATTTTCTTGAGGACGGACGCCATAGCCTTAAAGTTGTAGGGCATCATCATCTTCTTGAGCAGCGGGCTCACCAGACCCGGGACCTTCTGATACTGCATAACGATGTTGTAGGCCGTCTGGATGCCCACCGTGTCGAATACGCGGAACGGGCCCTTGGGGGCACCGGTGCCACGCGTCCACGCGAGGTCGATGCTCTCGGGGTCGCTCACGCCCGAGACATACAGGTCAAGGCCCGAAAGCAGCCACGGCACCAGCATGGAATTGAGCAGGTAGCCGTTCTTTTCCTTGTTGACGGGAAGCGCCAGCATGCGAATGTCGTTGGCAAAGTCGACGAGCTCATCGAAGTAGCGCTTGTCGGTTTGGTCCTGTGCCATGACCTCGGTCATGTTGTTCTTCCAGATGGAGTTGGCAAAGTGTAGCGACAGGTACTTCTCGGGGCGACCAGTGTACTTAGCAAAGGTGCTCGGCAGCAGTGTGGAGGAGTTCGTCACGATGACGGTCTTTTGCGGCAGAACCGGGGCGAGCTTCTTGTAGAAGTCGATCTTTGCCTGGGTGTCCTCGGCCATAGACTCAATGACCAGGTCGGCGTCGGCCACTGCCTTGGCAAGATCGAGCTCCAGCTTGAGCGTGGAGTAGGCGCGCTCAACGGCAGCGAGCGCCGCCTCCTTGTCGAAGGGCTTGCCGCTATCGGCGATACCGGAGCACCACTCGCCCGTGTCGTCCGCCATGCCCTCGATTGCCGCGATGTACTCCTCGCGCACGTGGTCGATCTTGGGCTGGGTGCGCCCGATGCTGCCCTCGCTGCGCAGCCAGATCGTCACATCAAAGCCGCAGTAGGCGGCCTGGAAGGCAATCTGGCTTCCCAGCACGCCGCCGCCGGCAACACAAACGGTCTTGTAGCTCATGGAGACAGTCCTCTCTTGCGTAATTCCATAGATGTGTATTTATTCAACCGTAAGAGGGCTGCACGCTGGGGGTGGGTTCTATAAACGGACGGTAATTTGCGGTGAACGGTTACATGTGTTCATTATCTCAGGGTTCCATGTCCAGCAAAAACGGGTGGTAGCCGGTACGGCTACCACCCGTTTGTCCCATATCTAGCCCATAGCAGGCCAGTTACTTCTTAATGCCGCGTCCCAGACGCTTGGCGACCGATGCCACGGCCTCCTCGCTGGCCGGTCCGCAGCTCACGCAGCCATCGTGGGCACGCATCTGGCCGGTGACCTCGTCCATCGCGAGCGGCGCCACCTTCTCGAGCTTAAAGCCCTTGCCGGCGCGCATGTTTTCCTTGGCCACGCTGATCATGAGCTTAATGCGGTTGAGCTGGTTGACCTCGGACGCACCGGGGTCGTAGTCCACCGCGACAATGTTGCTCTCGGGATGTTGACGGCGCAGCTCCTTGATCACGGCCTTGCCCACCACGTGATTGGGTAGGCACGCAAAGGGCTGCGTGCAGATGATGTTAGGTGCGCCATGGTCAATCAGGTCGAGCATCTCGGCCGTGAGCAGCCAGCCTTCGCCCATGTTGTTGCACACCGAAAGCACCGTGCGGGCCTTGTCGGCCATGGTGCCGATGCGCTCGGGCGCCTCAAAGCGGCGGGACTTTTCGAGCATCTCCTCCACCGGCGTACGCATCCAGTCCACGAGCTTGATGAGCGCCTGCATACCCGCACGCGTTGTAGCAGAGCTGCCCAACTCGTCCTTCTGCAGCTCGGCGTTGCTCATGGAGTACAGGAAGAAGTCGAGCAGGCCCGGCACTACGGCCTCGCAGCCCTCGCGCTCGATGACATCGACCACGTGGTTGTTGGCTGTGGGATGGAACTTGACCAAGATCTCACCGACCACGCCCACGCGCGGCTTGGTACCCTCGCCCACGAGCGGCATAGTGTCGAACGCGCGGATGGCCTCGCGGCACAGCTTGGTGTAGTTGTGGCGGTTGAACTTGGGCGCCAGCTTGCGGGCGCGCGCCATGTACTCCTCGTAGAGTGCGTTGGCAGCGCCGGGCGTGGCCTCGTACGGGCGGCAGCGATAGAGCATCTGCATCATCACGTCGCCAAAGAGTACCGCGTAAACTGCCTGCTTAAGCAGCGCTGGCGTAATCTTAAAGCCGGGGTTGTCCTCGCCGAGCGCCACGGCCGAAAGCGAAATCACCGGAATCTCGGGGTGGCCGCTCTCGCGCAGGGCCTTGCGGATGAGTGCGATGTAGTTGGTGGCACGGCAGCCGCCGCCGGTCTGGCTGATAACCACGGCCGTCTTGGACAGGTCGTACCGACCGCTCTCGATGGCCTCCATGATCTGGCCCGTCACCAGAATCGACGGGTAGCAGATGTCGTTGTTCACGTAGCGCAGGCCGGCCTCGACGGCGTCGTGATCGGTCGAGGGCAGCAGCTCCAAGTTGTAGCCAGCACCGCGGAATACCTCTTTGACCAGGTCAAAATGGATCGGCGCCATCTGCGGGCACAGGATGGTATAGCCCTCATCGCGCATCTGTTCGGTAAAGGGCACCTTGGGCCACGCGGTCGAAGCACTCTCTCGCTGCGCCTCGAACGTGTACTTGCGGCTCGCGAACGCGGGGGCATCCGTGGAGGGCGCCACCGGCGCGGCATCGCCCTGCTCGTAGGCCTCGCCCGCGGCCGTGGCCTCGGCCAAGCGCTCGGCCTCCTGGTCCTTGAGCGCCGCCATGAGCGAGCGGATGCGGATGCGCGCGGCGCCCAGGTTGGACACCTCGTCGATCTTGAGCACGGTGTAGATCTTGCCGCTGGCCTCCAGGATCTCCTGCACCTGATCGGTGGTCAGAGCGTCCAAGCCGCAGCCGAAAGAGTTGAGCTGGATCAGGTCCAGATCGTTGCGCATGGTCACAAAGCGGGCGACGGCGTACAGGCGGCTGTGGTACATCCACTGGTCGACGACGCGGATCGGGCGCTCGGGCTTCACCAGATGCGCAAGCGAATCCTCGGTAAAGACCGCAAAGCCAAAGCTCGAGATAAGCTCGGGCAGGGCATGGTTGATCTCGGGGTCGTTATGGTAGGGACGACCGGCGAGCACAATGCCGTGGCCGCCGTGGTCCTCGACCCACTTAAGAGCCTCCTCGCCCATGGTCTGGATATCCTCGTGGAAGCGCGCGTCTGCCTCAAAGGCAGCGTTGACGGCGGCATCAACCTCGGAGCGCGTGATTTTAGGACCGCGCACGCGACCGCGACCGGCCTCGGCATCGGCCACGCGGTCGACGGCGAGCACCTGGTACAGACGGCGCTTGAGCTCGGTCTTGTCGTGATAGGGCACAAACGGGTACAGGAGCTCGATGTTCTGCTCGCGGATCTCGTCGATGTTGAGTGCCAACGCCGTGGGGTAGCTCATGACGATGGGGCAGTTGTAACAGTTGCCGGCGGTCGGGTCCTCCTTGCGCTCCCAACGCACGCACGGCATCCAGATAAAGTCGACGTCACGGTCGATAAGGTTCATCACGTGGCCGTGGCTCATCTTGGCCGGATAGCACACGCTCTCGGACGGCATGGACTCGATGCCCGCCTGGTAGGTCTTTTTGCTCGACTGGTCGGACAGTTGCACGCTAAAGCCCAGGCGCGTAAAGAACGCATGCCAGAAGGGGTAGTTCTCGTACATGTTGAGTGCGCGCGGGATGCCGACGGTGCCGCGCGGGGCCTCGTCGGGGCTCAGAATCTCGCGGTTAAAGAGCAACTCGTTTTTCTTTTTGAAGAGGTTGGGTGCCTCGGTCTTTTGCTTTTTGTGGCCGGCACCCTTCTCGCAGCGGTTGCCGGTAATGAAGCGCCTGCCGCCGCCAAAGTCGTTGACGGTAAGCTGGCAGTTGTTGGAGCAACGGCCGCAGCGGACATGCTTTTGTGTCACGGTGAGGTGCGCGATGTCCTCAGCCGAGAGGATGGTCGAGGTGCCGTCGGCGCCGGCGCGATCGCGAGCGAGCAGGGCCGCGCCATAGGCGCCCATGCAGCCGGCGATGTCGGGACGCACGGCGTGAACGCCGGTGAGCTGCTCGAACGCACGCAGCGTAGCATCGGACATAAAGGTGCCGCCTTGGACGATCACCTGGTTGCCGATCTCCTTGGGGTCGCGCAGCTTAATGACCTTGAACAGGGCATTCTTGATGACGGAATAGGACAGGCCGGCCGCGATGTCGCCCACCGTGGCGCCTTCCTTTTGCGCCTGCTTGACGCGCGAGTTCATAAAGACCGTGCAGCGACTGCCCAGGTCGACGGGGGCCTTGGCATGGATGGCGGCGTCGGCGAACGCGCGCACGTCCATGTTCATAGACACGGCGAAGCTCTCGATAAAGCTACCGCAACCCGACGAGCAGGCCTCGTTGAGCATGATGTGCTCGATGACGCCGTCCTTGACGCGCAAGCACTTCATGTCCTGGCCGCCGATGTCCAGGATAAACTCGACGCCGGGCAGGAATGCCTTGGCGCCGCGCAGGTGCGCAACGGTCTCGATCTCGCCGGAGTCGGCCTTGAGGGCCTCGATGAGCAGCGCCTCGCCGTAGCCCGTGGTGGTCACGTGGCCGATGGTGCAGCCCGCGGGAATGTGGTTGTAGAAATCGGCCATGATGACCTTGGCCGTGCCCAGGATGTCGCCGTTGTTGTTGCCGTACCAGGTGTGCAGCAGCTGACCGTCCTCGCCCACGAGCGCGGCCTTCATGGTGGTGGAGCCGGCGTCGATGCCGATGAACACGCGGCCGGTGTAGCCGTCGAGCTTGCCCTTGGGGACGACTTCCTGGTCGTGGCGGTTCTTGAACTCGGCAAAGTCCTCGTCGGTGGCAAAGAGCGGATCCAGGCGCTCGACCTCGGCACCCTGCGTGTCGCCCAAGCTGTCGATGGCCTCGATAAGCTGCGGGAACGTGCTGAGCTTGTTGGACTCGTGCGCCATGGCGGCGCCGCTCGCCACAAACAGGTGGGCGTTTTGGGGCACGATACGGTGCTCCTCGTCCAGGTTGAGCGTGAGGTAGAAGCGGTGGCGCAGCTCGGAGAGGTACTGCAGCGGGCCGCCCAGGAAGGCGACGTTGCCGCGAATGGGACGGCCGCACGCCAGGCCCGAGATGGTCTGGGTCACGACGGCCTGGAAGATGGAGGCGGCCACGTCCTCGGGACGGGCGCCCTCGTTGAGGAGCGGCTGCACGTCGGTCTTGGCAAAGACGCCGCAGCGGCTGGCGATGGGATAGATGGTGGTGGCGTTGGCCGCGAGCTCGTTGAGGCCGCTGGCATCGGTGTGCAGCAGAGTGGCCATCTGGTCGATGAACGCGCCCGTGCCGCCGGCGCAGGTGCCGTTCATGCGCTGCTCGATGCCGTTATCGAAGTAGATGATCTTGGCGTCCTCGCCGCCCAACTCGATGGCGACGTCGGTGGCCGGGATGAGGGTCTCGACGGCGCGTTTGCTGGCGATGACCTCCTGGACAAACTCCAGCTCGAGCCACTGGGACAGCAGCAGACCGCCCGAGCCGGTAATGGCGCAGGTCATTTGGGCCGTCGGCAGCACGGTCGCAGCACCCTCGAACAGGTCGCGGGCGCAGGCACGGACGTCGGTGTGGTGGCGCTGGTACTTGGCGTAGACGATCTGGTTGTCGTCGTTGAGCACGGCGAGCTTAACGGTGGTGGAGCCCACGTCGATGCCCAGGTGCAGGTTGCCACGAGCGTTCTCGGGGTTGAAGATCGCGCCTTCGGGGGCGTGGGCGGCGGCTACGGGCTCGGCAACGTTGGGCGTGGCTGCGTCGGCAGTGAGCGTCTCCCCTGCCGCGTTCTTGGCATCGGCAACTGCCTCAGCGACTTTCTCGGCAGCAGCGGTCGCAGCCTTCTGCGCGGCGTCTGCCACGGCGGGCGCGGCCTCGCGTGCGGCAGCGACCACACGGTCCTTAATGCCCTCGACGAGTTTGCTCATTGTCTCTCCTCTTAGTTGTTGGACTCGACGGTTGCGGCGGTGTCGGCCGCGTCCTCGAGCTGCAAGTTCAATAGCTTCATGCCGTATTCCGGCACGTTGATATCGATGGGTTGGCCATACAGGTCACCAGGACGAACAAAAGCGAGCACCGTCATAATGCGCGCCATGGCCTCGGGCGATTCGGTGAGCCCACGCTCAAACCAGCGCTGAATCATGCCGACCTCGGCGCTCACGACGTAGGTGACGTAGTAGTCAAAGAACGTGCCCAGCGCCAGGCCCAAAATGCCCGTCTGCGCACGCGGCACCACGGCCTCGCGTGCGGTATCGATGATCTTTTTAATAAAGGCGGGGTCGCCGCCCGGGCCCAGCAGGGCCCCGATAAGGTCGCGATTAGCCGCAAGATAGCGAAGCAGCTCAACCGAACCGGGTGCCGGCTCGAGCTCGTCGATATTGCGGTAAAGATCGGGTAATTGAGCTGCGGTGATAAGCTCCACCCGCTCGCGAATCTCGGCAAGCAGGCCGTCCTCGATCTGGCTGATAAAGTCGGGGATATCGCGGTAGTGCGAATAGAACGTGCGGCGCGTAAGGCCGGCGCGCTCGGTGAGCGACGCGACATTAATGCGCGAAAGATCGCCGCTTTCGGCAAGTTCGCTGGCAAGCGCCTGGCGAAGGGCACGCTGCGAGCGAAGGGACCGGCGATCGCATTTCTCGAGCTGGGACAAGCGTCCTCCTTGTTACTCAGTCCGTGCGCTATTGCACAGTGCGAGTATTATTGCACACCGTGTGCATCAACACGTAAAGGCAATATTTGGGATGTGGCGAAGGGCAGTCCCTTTGTCCCTTATTCGATGATGGTGCGGGAGTTTTGCTTGCGCATGGTAGCGAGCATGTGTCTGGGGACGGCGTGGACCATGCAACTGCCGATAGTCGCGCTCGCGGCAGCCTTGGCTGCATCGCTTGCGTTTTTGGTCGCGTAGCTGTGGCGGAAACGCTTGAGCATGGCGATGTCGTTGCCGCCGTCGCCGTAGACCGCGACCTCGTCCTCGGCAATGCCGTAGTAGCCCGCCAGCCAGGCCACGCTCTCGCCCTTGTTGCACGCCACGTCCGTGATCTCGAACATCACCGGGTCGAACGGCGCGTTGACCACACGGTCCGAACGCTCGGCCAAATATGTCTTAAGGTCACGCTCCAGCTCGGGCGAGGTCACGCGGCAGTTGATCTTGCATACATCGTGACGCAAGATATCGCCGATCGACTGGTCAAAATACTGCTCCTCGTGATAACCGCCACGCGCACGCATGCCACGCATCACAATGCGCTTGATGGGGCTGTCCTTCTTAAAACCCGCCTGGTGCATCTCGAACGACCCACTCGAGAACATGCCGTCGGGCGTGGAGCAATCAAAGCAAATGTCCGGGAATGCCTTGAGCAGCTCCTCGGTAATCTGAGGATCGATGGTCCAGGTCTTGAGCACCTCGCCATGGCTGTCACGAACGATGGATCCGTTGGAGCAGCAGGCGTCGAGCGCCAAACCTGTAAAGCCATGCTCACCAATCGGCAGCGTCGAGCGACCCGTCGCGGGAACCACGTGCAGCCCAGCTTCGGTCAGCTCGCGAATGGCACGGCGGATGGTTCCGTCGGCCTCGTGCAGGGCGTTAAGCAGCGTTCCGTCTAAGTCGCTCGCGAACATCTTGATCATGGGCATGCCTCTCCTTCGTCTGCACGATATTGTAGACGAAGGAGAGGCATGCTCTCATATGGGCCCCACACTGCAGCGATTACTCCCGTTAAACCGCTGCGCCGCTCACGTCACATTGTTTGTCGTGAGCGACTTTTCAAGCGATAAAACAGCACCGTCGTCAGCATCAGTACCACCAGCATAGCTGCGAACACAGCCGCCGGCGCCCATCGATCATATGCGAATCCGTATGCCAATTGGCCAATAGGCGTTGCGCAGGAAAGCGCCATGCATACGACCGAAAGCACCTTTCCGCAGAGTTCCGTCGGCGCCGTCCGCTGAACGAATGCAACGATTTCGACCGACGCAATGCTTGCCCACACCATGACCCATGCCGAACCGACTGTAAGCGCGGCTAATTCAAGCGTATGAACGCCACACAGCAACGCGACGAAAATCGGTATGACCCCAAGACAAATCATCACGACATACCGGTGAATGCCGTCAAATGAAAAACAATGCGGCCAAATACCGACCAAACCGCCGCCTGCAAGGCCGCCCAGCCCCATAGCTGCCTCAATAATTCCAACGCAGGAAGGTTGCATGCCGAGATGCCTTGTAACAATAACGGGCGCACCAATCGTTAACCCAACCAACGCAAGATTCAAAACAGCCGCAAGCAAAATCACAGCGAGCAACGAGGTGTTTTGAAGCAGGTACCGAATCGCCGACAGAAAATCGCTTTGGCAACCCGCGTCAGCCGTGCTATCCCCCATCATCTTAGAAGTGGCTCTTTCCTTGAGTGTGCCCCCAAACAGCAGGGATGACATCACAAACATCACTGCTGCGATAGCGCAAAGGGCATCAATTCCAAAGCAACCATAGACAGCAGTTCCGACCACAGGGCCCAAGATATTGCTCGCCATGGTTATTTGCGACACCAATGCAGTGGCACGTTCAACCTTTTCTTGACCTGTTATATGCACCGTCTCAATTTGAAGTATTGGCTTTAGCATCGATTGAACGCCATATTGAACGCAAAGCACCGCTACCACGACGACCGCAAGGGGCAACGAGCGCTTCATGGGGATAAACAGCAACGCTGCGGCCATCAGAGCAGTGCCGAGGGCCACGAGGACCACGCGATGGTTCTCTCGATCCGCCAAGATTCCGCCAATCGGAGTCGCAAGCACACCCGGTATGAACGCTATCGCTGCGACGGCACCATATAGCGTTGACGAGCCGCTGCAATCGAACAAGTAAAGCGGGCACGCAAAGCACAGTGCCGATAACATCGAATACGTGCACAGCTGTGCAACAAGAATCCCAAAAAGCCTGATAGACCGCACTGCTTGTGGCGCCAAAGAAACGCTAGTCCCTCTCATTTCAGTCATAAGTCCCCCTTATACATACCGTTGGTATGTATTTGATGACTTGAAAAGGGCAGCCGGAGCCACCCTCTCAAATCTATTACATACCGTTGGTATCTATATTACCACCCCGCACGGCTCCAAACGTCCCAAATCTGGTCCGTTGTCTGGAGCACTTCATCCCCCAAATCGAGCCCCACCGCGGCCGCCATCTGCGCCAAACATTGCGCGCGAGCGACCATTCGCTCCTTAGACTCAAGCGGACGGAACAATGGCAGCAGCCAAAGATTCGCTAGCAACGATACGGCTTCTGCCGCTTCACGCGGGCATTCGCACGCAATGGAGCCGTCGGCGATGCCCTCCTCGATCACCGGCAATAAATAGCCATCTGCCGACTCGTCAAACGAGCCCTGATACTGTAACGCCAACAGACGCGAACTCTTTACCGGATCTGCCGCCGGATGCATGCGAGCCCATAGCCCAATCTGCGGAACGACGGACTCGGGCGCATAAAGTTGCTTGAGCTTTTGGGCGCCCGTCATATTGCCAGCACCGAGCGTCACGCGGCGGCGCTCAACAACGGGAGCCATCGCCCGATCAAATGCGGCGTTAAAAATCTCTTCTTTGCTCTTGAAGTGATGATAGATAGCGCCCTTGGTCATGCCATCGAGACGGTCAACGATATCCTGGATGCTCGTTCCCTCATAGCCCTGCGCACAGAATAGCTCCAGCGCCGCGTCGAGAATCTTCGCGACCGTCTCTTCGGGATATTTATTGCGACCCATAATCCGCCCATCCGCAACGCATGCCTTATACCTCATTGCGGTATTTTAACGTTGCGGATGGCAAACGGTCGGTTCTACACCGCGGCGGGGCCGTGTTCGCCGGTTCGGATGCGGATGACTTCCTCGACCGGCTCGACCCAAATCTTGCCGTCGCCGACGGCTCCGGTGCGGGCGGCGTTGCAGATGATCTCGACAATGCCATCGACGTGCTCGTCGGCGCAGATAAGGGTGAACTGCACCTTAGGAATCGTATTGACGAGTAGCTCGTTGCCGCGCACGTATTCCTTCCAGCCATGCTGCGCGCCGCAGCCCTGAACCTGGTTAATAGTCATGCCACGAACATCGGCAGCAAACAGCGCGTCTTTGAGAACCTCAAGCTTCTCAGCACGAACGATCGCCGTAATCTTCTTCATAATGAATTCCTCTCTTAAATAAAAGAAATGAATTGCCATTCACATACGCGGGTTTCCCAAGCACCACAGACCAACCCCGCAAATCAAAAAAGTGCAACTAACAGGTCTTGACGGGTTTCCCAGGTGCCGCAGATTGCCGTGAAAGAGGAGCGAAGCGTACTTAGGTACGTGAGCGACGATTGAACGGCAAGATGCGGTGCCTGGGGAAGCCGTCAGTCGAGTCCGGAGAAGGAGGGGTACGCACTTTCTCCGTGCTGACTGGCATCCAGGCCTAGCGCCTCGTCGGCCTCGCCCACGCGCAGGCTGCCGTGGAAGAGCGCCTTGACCACCGCGGCGATCACCAGGTCGAGCACCAGCACGATGACGACCGTCACCACAATGCCCAAAATCTGCGAGATGAGCAGCGATGCGTCGCCCGTGTAGAACAGGCCGCCCTTACCGGTCCACGAAAGCTCCGGCACGCAGAACAGGCCTGTGAGCACGCCGCCCAAAATGCCGCCGATGCCGTGGCAACCGAACGCGTCGAGCGCATCGTCGTAGCCGAACTTGGTCTTAAGATGGCTGATGGCCAGGTAGCAGACGGGCGATACGATCAGGCCCATAACCAGCGCCGCCCATGGCTCGACAAAGCCCGCGCCCGGCGTGACCACCACAAGGCCCGCGACCAGACCGGTGCTGGCACCCACCAGCGTGGGGCGACCGGTGTGCACGCGCTCGACGGCAAGCCACGAGACCATGCCCGCCGCGCTGGCCGTCACGGTGTTGAGGATGGCGAGCGCCGCCACCGCGTCGGCCTTAAACTCGCTGCCGCCGTTAAAGCCAAACCAGCCAAACCAAAGTAGACCGGCGCCCAGCGCCACAAACGGCACGTTATGCGGGCGATAGCTCACCATGCCAAAGCCGCGACGACGGCCGAGCATCAGGCAGAGGATCAAACCCGTCAGACCGGACGAAATGTGCACCACGTCGCCGCCGGCAAAGTCCAGCGCGCCGATGATGTCGCCGATAAAGGAGCCCTCGCCGCCCCACACCATATGGGCGAGCGGCGCGTAGACCACGAGCAGCCAAATGCCCAGGAAGGCCATCATGGCGCCAAACTTAACGCGACCGGCCAGGCTGCCCGTGACGATGGCGGCCGTGATCATGGCAAACGCCATCTGGAAGGCGATGTTGATGATCTCCGGGTAGACGGCGCCGTCCGTTGCGGTGCCCTCGGCCGCCTGCAGTACTTGGTTGAGCACCGGCAAGCACAGCAGCTGGTCAAAGCCTCCAATAAACGGATTGGAACCGTCGCCGCCGTAGGCCAGCGACCAGCCTGCCACAATCCACAAGACGCCAACCAGACCAATGACGCCAAAGCACATGAGCATGGTGTTGATGACATTTTTGCGCCTAGACAGGCCGCCGTAAAAAAACGCCAGACCCGGTGTCATTAAAAACACGAGCATGGTGCAGATGAGCATAAACGTTGTCGATCCCGTATCGTACATTCGCTCCCCCTTGGTCGCATGAACGTTGTCGGCGCTCATGATGCGGCCGAGGGGCAACTGGTGTAGACCAGACACGGCGTTGTTAAACGCTGCGTTGTCGAATGGAAACGGTGCCGCAATCTTGGAAACGGCACGGCAACGGGCGCGAAACGAACGGGAAACGTGCGGGCGAAAGGGGCGCGCCCGGCCCGGCCCCGGCTAGCGGCGGAACAGGTCGCGGGCGCGGTCGCGGAGGTCGGTGGCTCGGATGACGCCCTCGTAGCGATTAATGCGCAGGCGTGGGAAGGCGTTGAAAAAGCGCAGGTCACGACGGCTGAGCGACACGCTTGGCACCGGACGGCTCGCGCGTTTGCCGGCGCGGCGACGAGTAAGCGACGGGCGCGGCATACTCGGCGCGGCATCGGCAACGCGGCGAGCAGCAAGCGCCAGGCCGCGAGCACCGTCCGAGATAAACGTCGGCACCGAGGCCTTCTCGCGCAGGGCATCGAGTGCCGCATCGCCCAGCTCTGCCAGCCACGCGTTAATAGCACGACCGCGGATATGCGTCTGCGCCACCGAGTCAATCGCCGAATCGGGAATGCGCTCGAGCATGGAATCCGAGGCATCGGCGAGCGATTCGTTGATACGATCGGCAAGGTCGGCGCGCACGCGCTCAAGCTGGTCAGACAGACGGCGCCAGCTCGCCAGCGAGCACAACGCGTCCACGGTCATCGCAACGGCAACGGCAAAGGCCGCCAGTCGCACGATCAACACCGGCAGATGGCCAAGCAACCCCAGCAGCGCCGGCTCCACCAGGCGACAAATGCACAGTGCACCCAGGCCAAACGCGCAAGCCCAATACAGGCAGATGCGTCCATGCAGGTTAAAGGGCAGATGCGAATAGTCCCAAAAGCGAGCGCCGGTCGTTTTCTCCAGCAACACGCCCACGCTGTATTCGATCACGCTGCACACGAGCGCCGCAGCGACAAACTGGCTCGAAGCATCCGGAATCCCGCGCAGCAGCAGCCAACAGGCAATGCCGCCCGCGCCATAGATGGGGCAGCACGGCCCCAGCAAAAAGCCGCTGTTGGCAAAGCGTCCGTGATTGAGCATGGCGCAGACTGTCGACTCCCATGCCCAGCCACAAAACCCGTAGAAGGCAAACGAGAGCACCAACGCCGAGAGCGGGCAGGCGGCAAGCGTCGCGCCGTCAAATGCCATGTCGATCGCGGTTCCCACCGTCTACCCTCTCCTCTTCTCGCTCGAATCTTTGCTCGAGCCGTCACTCGAACCCTCGCTCAAATCGTTCGCGCCGCCTTTGCGCGGCAGCCGACCGGCAACCGTCTCGCACAACGCGCACCACTTATCCGCCAGGCACACAATCCAGGCCTCGCGACACGTCGGCGGCACCGGTACCAGTGGAAACATATGGCGCGCGATGATATTCCGCTCGCGCGGCGTCAACTCAAAATCTTCCTCGGCACGCGCCAGGGCAAAAAACGGATGCCGAAACCCGTGCAGGCGATGGCTTGGATCGGGATCATGCCAATCGTAGAGAAAGTAATCGTGCAGCAAGGCTCCACGCAGCAGCGAGGCGCGGTCAACCGAAACGCCAACACGGTCCAAGCGCTCGGCAAAGGACAGGCTTGCCCGTGCCACCGAGGTCACATGCGCGTACACCGTCACATCGCCATGCTGGATAAACTCGCGCGTCAGGTCCAGACGGCCCGCCTGTGCCAGTTGACGGGCAGCATGGTCTACTTCGCACGCGATTTTCTCGGCACGAACGGTATCGGACATGCGGCCTCCTTCCGGCGGCGCTCGGCGGCAAGCCACAGCCTGCACGCAATGAATAAAATCATCATGGAACTTATCAGTATGGCATCGGACAAAACGTTTTGCCCCACCAGTTGTCGAATTACCGCGCCGCCGTCACATATCAAACGCCAAAATGTGCGAGACTGTCTTGTGCAATTGTGCCGGCCGAAGGAGTGCCGGCGCTCGATTCGCATGGAGTAACCAACAACGATGCTGCTTACGCAAACGACAACGCCCGAGGACGTCAAGGCTCTCGATCGCGCCGAGCTTCCGCTGCTCTGCGGCGAGATTCGCCACGCCATCCTCGAAAGCTCCGCCGCCGTCGGCGGGCACGTTGCCCCCAACCTGGGCGTCGTTGAGCTCACGGTCGCGCTCCATCGCGTGTTCAACTCCCCCACCGACAAGATCGTCTTTGACGTGTCGCACCAGACCTACGCCCACAAGGCACTGACCGGGCGCGCGTATACCTATATCGATCCGGAGCGTTTTGGCGAGGCTTCTGGCTTTGCCAACCCCGATGAGTCCGAGCACGACCTGTTTGCCATGGGGCATACCTCTACGTCCGTGAGTCTGGGCTGTGGCCTCGCGCATGCTCGCGACCTGGCGGGCGACAGCTACAACGTCATTACCATTATTGGTGACGGCTCGCTTTCGGGCGGCTTGGCGTTTGAGGGCTTCAACAATGCTGCCGAACTCGACAGCAACCTGATCATCATCGTCAACGATAACGACCAGTCCATCGCCGAGAACCATGGTGGCCTGTATCGTAACCTTGCCGAGCTGCGCGCCAGCAACGGTGCTGCCGAGCGCAATATCTTCCGCGCCATGGGGCTCGACTACCGCTATCTGGATGCCGGCAACGACGTGTTAACCCTGGTCGACACGCTGCAGAAACTGCGCGACATCGACCATCCCATCGTGCTGCACGTCTCGACCGCCAAGGGCATGGGTTTTGAGCCGGCTCAAAACGACCCCGAGCATTGGCATCACGTTGGCCCCTTTGACATGGCGACCGGCCGCAAGCTCTGCCCGGGTCATCCGAGCGAGCCCGCACCGCGCACCTATGCCGATATTACGGGCGAGGCCCTGAGCGCCGCCATCGAGTGCGATCCGCAGGTCGTGGGCATCACGGCCGCCACGCCCTACATCATGGGCTTTACGCCCGAGCTCCGCGCTGCCGCCGGTAAGCAATTTGTCGACGTGGGCATTGCCGAGGAGCACGCCGTCACCTTTGCCACCGCGCTCGCCCGCTCGGGCGCCAAGCCGGTCTTTGGCGTGTACGGCACGTTTTTGCAGCGCGCCTATGACGAGCTGTGGCACGACCTGTGCCTCAACGATGTCCCAGCTACCATCCTGGTATTTGGCGCGTCGATTTTTGGCACCACGTCCGAGACGCACCTTTCGTTCTTTGATATTTCCATGCTGGGCGCTCTTCCCAACATGCGTTACCTGGCGCCGGCCTGCATGGAGGAATATCTATCCATGCTGAGCTGGTCGCTCGATCACCGCGAGCATCCCGTGGCAATTCGCGTGCCGGGCATTGGTCTGGTAAGCCGTCCCGACTTGGCGCCTGCCAAGGACGCCGACTACAGCGTCGCCCGTTACAACGTGGCGCGCCAGGGCCGCGATGTGGCCGTGCTCGCACTGGGCGATTTCTTTGAGCTGGGCGAGCGCGTGGCAAACCGCTTGGCCGCCGAATACGGTATCGAGGCCACGCTCGTCAACCCACGTTTCGCAACCGAACTCGACCGCGAATTCCTCGACAGCCTTGCCGATGAGCACCGTATTGTCGTGACCATCGAGGACGGCATCTTGGACGGCGGCTGGGGCGAGCGCGTGGCATGTTATCTGGCCTGCACGCCGCTGCGCACCCGCACCTTTGGCATCGCCAAGGGCTTCCCCGACCGCTACGACCCCAACGCACTGCTCGCGCAGAACGGCATGACAGTCGAGAACATGGCCGCAGAGGCCGTAAGGCTACTAAACAAGTAGAAAACCCCCGCAAAGGGAAACGCCCTTGCGGAGGTTTTTATTTTCGCGACGCAATTATCTCAATCTGTAACATCTAGAGGCAGAATTTGCATCTAGACGTTACAGATTGAGACGAGACGTTTAAGCCCCTGATGTTTATCTCAATCTGTAACAGTTAGGGGCCAAATCCTCGTCTAACCGTTACAGATTGAGACATTCGAATTCCCCTGAAGAGAAAATCTCAATCTGTAACAGTTACTCGTCAAAAACGGCTGCAGATGTTACAGATTGAGATAAAACGGCTAGCGGTAGCTTTGTTTGAGGATCTCGACGACGTCGGGGTCGGTTAGGGCGATAGGATCGTGACCGAACAGGGCGTCGTTGGTCGTCAGGGCATTGTGCGCGATCGCGGGCAGCTCTTCGGCGGTAATCCCCCACTCGCTCATGGCAAGATCGGCAACATGGCAGGCTTCCATCAAGCGGGTAAGCTCAATTACAAAATCGTGCGGGTCGCTTGCCTCGGCATTACCCATCAAGCGTGCCATGTCGATATAGCGCTCGGGCGCGGCGCCGTGATCGATCATCCACGTGTGGTAGGCACGCGCAATCATAATCAGACCAGCGCCGTGCGGCAAGTCGTGATGATGTGCGCTCATGCCATGCTCGAGGCCGTGGCATCCGGCGCAGCCCGAGCACACCATGGCATAACCGCCGAGCGTATTGGCAAACGCAAGCTCGGCACGGGCATCCAAATCATCGCCGTTGTTGACACACGCGGACAGCGAGGCGGCCGCACGGCGAATACCCTCGCGGCAAACCATGTCGCCCATGGGCGTGTTGGTGTTCGAGATATAGCACTCAACACTGTGGAACAGAGCGTCGAAACCCTGATAGGCCGTCAAACGCGCCGGCACGCTCACCATAAGCTCAGGGTCAACGACCGAAAGCACGGGGAACAGGCGCGGGTCGCCCAAGCGCAGCTTCTCGTCGTTCTCCTCGCAGGAGATAACGCCACCCGCGTCGGTCTCCGAGCCGGTGCCGGCCGTGGTGGTCACGCACACCAGCGGCAGCGGGTCGTTGGGGATGGGCAGTCCAAGCGCAGTGCCGCCGTTCACAAAGTCCCAGATATCACCAGGGCACTCGTTGCCCTCGGCGTCCGTGTGCGGGTTTGCCGCCGCCGCGCAGATGCCCTTGCTGCCGTCCATGACCGAGCCGCCGCCGAGCGCCAGCACAAAGTCGCAGCCATGGGTGCGCGCCATCCAGCCACCTGCGTTGACGGTCTCGCGCAGCGGGTTGGGCTCAATACGGTCGAACAGCTCGTGTTCCACGCCAGCACGGTCGAGCTCGGCCTCCACGCGCTGCAGATACCCAAAGCGCTTGACCGAGTTGCCGCCCGTTGTGACAATGAGCGCCTTGGCGCCGGGAAGCTTCTGTGCGCCCAGCTCGCTCAGCTTGCCCGCGCCAAACAGCACCTTAGTCGGCGCGAAGAATGTATAGCCATTCATGCAACGATCTCCTCACGTATATATGCGTCGTGTTGCCGCCATTATAGCGACCGCCGTGCGCAGCCGCCCCGGCCGCAAGCTACCGTCCCAACAGCGACAACCGACGTTTGCCCAGATAAAACCTACCAAAATAAACCTGTCCCTTTTTGGCAGGCAGAATAACCCATAAGGTAAGTATGTTTCTGAGTTATTTCGTGTTGACCCTTTTGAGCGAGATAGGGTATAACTCTACTCAACCGCTAGGGATTTTATTGAGAAAGGTGTTCTACCATGAGCAAGAACCTCTCCCAGCAGGTCGTTCTCGACCGCCGCGGCTTTGTCGCCGCCACCTTCGCAACCGTCGCCGGCCTTGGTCTTGCCGGCTGCTCCGACACCAGCGCCGAGGCCGACAAGGGTTCCGCCGCCGGCTCTTCCAAGAGCTCCGACGACACCGAGGCTTCCACCACCCTCGACGCCAAGGCATTCGACAAGCTCGTCGACAACGGCCCCAAGGCCGACGACGATGCCATCGCCGCTAGCACTTGGGCAACTGCCGTCAAGAACGCCGGCGTCTTTAAGATCGGTGGCGTTCAGACCTCCACGCTCTTCTCCCTCCTCAACGAGAAGGATGGCAAGACCCGCGGTTTCGACGCCGGCATCGCACAGCTCCTGTCCAACTACATCCTGGGCGAGAACAAGGTCGAGATCACTCAGGTGACCTCCGACACGCGCGAGTCCGTCCTGCAGAACGGCCAGGTCGACGCCGTATTTGCCACCTACACCATCACCGATGAGCGCAAGAAGCTCGTCTCCTTCGCCGGTCCCTACTACTACACGCAGCAGGCCATCCTGGTGCTTGCCGATAACGACGACATCAAGAGCGTCGACGATCTGGCCGACAAGAACGTCGCCGTCCAGTCCGGCTCCAACGGCCCTGCCATCCTTGAGGAGTTCGCTCCCAAGGCCAGCCAGCAGGAGTTCAAGACCGACGAGGAGGCCCGCCAGGCACTCCAGCAGGGTCGTGTTGACGCCTACGTCATCGACAACAACATGCAGCAGAGCGCCCTGGTCCGTGAGCCCGGCAAGTACAAGATCGCCGGCAAGCCCTTCGGCAGCAAGGAGCCCTACGGCATCGGCCTGCCGCTCGATTCCGACGGCGTCGCCTTTGTCAACGACTTCCTTAAGAAGATCGAGGATGACGGCACCTGGACCGAGCTGTGGCAGATCTGCATCGGCGACCGCACGGGCGACACCAATGTTCCCGAGCTGCCCGAGATCGGCGCCTAGGCAGCGAGCCTAGTAACGGCCGCTACGAAACCATATGGAAACGTACGATGCGCTTTATTGCGCTAAACTGTTTCCTTACTGAGTTGTCGGGGCTTCCGTACATACGGGAGCCCCTTTCCTTACCGGCGGGAGGTCCGCATGAGTCTCTCCGAGCTCTGGTCGCTCTATGGCCAGAACTATATCGACGCGCTGCTCGCGACTTGGGGCATGACGCTTGAGTCGTTTGCCATCGCCATGGTGCTGGCTGTTGCCGTCACCGTGATGCGCGTGTCGCCGCTCAAGCCGTTGCGCGTCTTTGGTGACCTGTACGTGCAGGTCTTCCGTAACATCCCCGGCATCGCGCTGCTCATCATCGTCGTCTACGCGCTGCCGCCGCTCAAGATCGTCCTGCCCTATCGCACCTGCGTCATCGTCGCCACGGTGCTGCTGGGCTCGGCCTTTGGTTCCGAGAACTTTATGAGCGGCATCAACACCGTCGGCGTCGGCCAGGTCGAGGCTGCCCGTTCGCTCGGCATGAGTTTCAGCCGCATCCTCGCCAAAATCGTGATTCCGCAGGCATTGCGTTCGAGCGTGCTGCCCATGACCAACCTCTTTATCGCCGTCATGCTCACCACCGCCCTCGGCAGCCAGGTGCCGCTTCAACCGCAGGAGCTCACCGGCGTCGTGAGCTACATCAACACGCGCTCGCTCGGTGGCGTCGCCGCGTTCTTTATCTCGGCCCTCGGCTACCTGGGTACGGCCTTTGTGGTGAGCCACATTGGCAACTACATCGATAAGAAGGTGAGGATCCTCCGATGAGCAAGCACTCCTCCCCCGCGCTCACCATGCGCGATGCGCTCTACGAGGCTCCCGGCCCCAAAATGCGCGCCAAGATTCGTATCGGCACCGCCATCTCGCTCGTTGCCGTAGCCGCACTCGTCCTCCTTGTGCTGCAGCGCTTTTATGTGACCGGTCAGCTCTCGGTCCATTACTGGTACTTCTTTACGCACCTCACCACCTGGAAGTTCTTGCTTGCCGGCTTTGAGGGCACCGTTAAGGTTGCACTCACCGCCGGCGCCATCGCACTGGTTCTGGGCCTCGCTCTCATGCTCGGCCGCACGAGCGACATCAAGCCGCTGCAGCTGGTCTGCCGCGTGCTCACCGACTTCTTCCGCGGCGTGCCGAGCCTGCTGTTCATCTACTTCTTCTTTTTGGTGCTGCCCCAGTACAAGATCGCGCTGCCGTCGTTTTGGATGCTCACGCTGCCCGTCGCGCTCGCCGCTGCCGGCGTACTGGCCGAGATCTTCCGTGCCGGTGTCAACGCCGTACCGCGCGGCCAGGTCGAGGCGGCACAGGCCCTCGGCCTTTCCAAGGCTAAAATCACCTTTAAAATCGTGCTGCCCCAGGCGATTCGGTTTATCATCCCATCGTTGATTTCGCAGCTCGTGGTGGTGGTCAAGGACACCACCGTCGCTTACGTGGTGAGCTACCCCGACCTCATGCAAAATGCCCGCGTGCTTATCACCAACTACGATGCCCTCGTATCGGTCTACCTGGTGATCGCGGTCATCTACATCCTCATCAACGTCGCGATCAACAAGGCCGCCGTCTACGTTTCGCACAAGACCGGCGCGACCATCATCCGCTAACGATTTACGATTTCTAGGAAAAAGGAGCCGAGCATTATGGCACAGAGCACTACTTCTTTCGACAAGCAGCCGCTGATCGAGCTCAAGCATGTCGATAAGCACTATGGCGATCTGCATGTCCTCAACGACATCAACCTCTCGGTCGACCGCGGCGAGGTCGTTGTCGTGATTGGCCCCTCTGGTTCGGGCAAATCGACCATGTGCCGTACTATCAACCGCCTGGAGACTATCGACTCGGGTGAGATTCTCATCGAGGGCCAGCCCCTGCCGCAAGAAGGCAAAGATCTTGCCCGCATGCGTGCCGAGCTGGGCATGGTGTTTCAGCAGTTCAACCTGTTTGCGCACATGACGGTGTTGCAGAACGTCATGCTTGGTCCGGTCGACGTGCTGGGCGTGCCAAAAGAGGAGGCTCGCGAGCGCGCCATGGACCTGCTAAGCCGCGTAGGCGTGGCCGAGCAGGCCGACAAGGTGCCCGCGCAGCTCTCGGGTGGCCAACAGCAGCGCGTGGCCATCGCCCGTTCACTCGCCATGCAGCCCAAAGCCATGCTCTTTGACGAGCCCACGAGCGCGCTGGACCCCGAGATGATCAATGAGGTGCTCGAGGTCATGGTTCGTCTGGCCCAGCAGGGCATGACGATGATCGTCATCACGCACGAGATGAACTTTGCCCGCCGTGTGGCCGACCGCGTCGTGTTTATGGCCGATGGCCAGATCGTGGAGACCGGCACGCCCGACGAGTTCTTCGACCATCCCCAGACCAAGCGCGCCCAGGACTTCCTCAACTCCATCAAGGGCCACTAACCAGCCGTGCGCTCGCCCGCTTGCCATGACCATCCGGATTCGAAAGTTACACCTATGATCGGAACTCGCACTTCATCGTCCTATACCCCGCATGTTGACGTCGCCCCCGCCGACCGTCCGCTTATCCTCGTCGCGCCGCGCTGGGAAGAGGCGAAGCCGTTTTTGAGCGAGACGCTCTCCCCCAACGAGGAGATCGCCAGCGTCTTTGTCGATGCCATCCTTGCCGCCGGCGGCCTGCCGCTGCAGATGTCCATCACCGAGGATATCGAGGTCATCCGCCATTACGTGGACATCGCCGACGGCATCGCCATCCCCGGCGGCCCGGATGTCAACCCCAAGCGCTGGGGCGACGAGCGCCCTTACGACCCCACGCTGTGCTGCGAGATCCGCGATCGTTTTGAGTTTAAGCTGGTCAACGAGGTGCTCCGCGCCAAAAAGCCGCTCTTTACCACCTGCCGCGGCACGCAGCTGTTAAATGTCGCCACCGGCGGCACCCTGTGCATGGACGTGCCGAGCCTGGGCGCGCGTGAAGGTCGCACGCAGTGGCGCCACACCCATGTGCTCAACGACCCCGTGCATCCCGTCGAGGTCGTGCCCGGCTCGCTGCTGGAGCGCGCGCTCGGCGGGCACAGGCTCATCCAGACCAACTCGGCGCACCACTGCTGTGTCGATCGCCTGGGCAAGCATACGCGCCTGGTCGCCAAGGCAACCGACGGCGTTCCCGAGTGCATCGAGGTCGAAGGCCAGCCATTCTGCTTGGGCGTGCAATGGCATCCCGAGTACACGTGGAAGACGCTCGAGACCGACTTTAACCTGTGGAAGTCGTTTGTCGAGGCGGCGGCAAAGGTCAAGCAGGCCCGTTAGTTCACGGACAGCACAACACAAAAGGGCGCCCCGCCGGCCACAATGGTCCGACGGGGTGCCCTTTTACCTATATGTGGCCGGGGCACGTAGCCCTAGGCTCGCGAGCTCTTACTCGGCCGCCTCGCGCAGGGCCGACATCGTGGCCGCATATTGCTGCTGCAGCGCGTGCATTCTCTCGCGAGCGCCGTCAACGGCATCGGCGCCGCGCAGCGCTTCGGTCACCATGACCGCCGGCTCGTACAGATTATCGAATCCCAGGTTCTGGCTCACGCCCTTGAGCGTGTGCGCTGCCATAAACGCACCTTCGGCGTCTCCTGCCGCCATGGCGGCCTCCAGCTTGTCCATGCTCTCGTCATCCAAAAACTTGAGGGCAAAGCGGGCAAGCATTTCCTCGCCCATCAGCCGAGCGCACGCGTCATCATAATTAGCGCCGATCTTCTCATACGCCTCACGCATGGAAATCATGGATTAAAACTCCTTTGGTCAAACTAAATCGTGGGAAACGCGACGACGTCGGCGGGGCGTGCCAACGTCTCGGCAATTTGGTCTTGCACCTCGAGCAGGCAATCGAGCAGCAGCGGGTTAAAGGTGCCGCACTTACCGTCCAGGATCATCTGGATCGCCTCCTCGTGCGGGATAGCGTCCTTGTACACGCGCACGCTCGTCAGTGCATCGTACACGTCAGCCACCGAAACCACCTGCGCGGCGATGGGAATTTCGTCGCCCTTAAGGCCATCGGGATAACCCTTGCCGTCCCAGCGCTCGTGATGCCAACGCGCAATCTGGTACGCATATTCCATAAGCGCATTGCCGGCGTGATGGCTACCCAGCTCAAGCAGCATGTCGGCGCCGATCGTGGTATGCGTCTTCATGATCTCGAACTCCTCGGGCGTAAGGCGTCCGGGCTTGTTGAGAATCGCATCGTCAATCGACATCTTGCCGATATCGTGCAGCGCCGAAGCCAGGGCGATCGTAGAGCGTTCCTCATTGTCGAGGGAGACCGTGCCGCTACGCTGGACCAGACAGCCAAGCAGCAGCTCGGTCAGCTTCTCGATGTTCGTAACGTGCCTGCCGCTCTCGCCGTTGCGAAGCTCCATGACGCCGGCCATGATGTCGATGAGCATGCGACTGTTCTTGACGCGCTCGTTGTACTGCTGGGACAGCAGGCTCGTCAGGCGGCGCTGTTTGGCGTACAGGCGGATGGTGTTGCTTACGCGGCGGCGCACGATACGGGAGTCAAACGGGCGGTTGATATAGTCCGAGGCGCCCAGCTCGTACGCGCGCAGAACCATATCATCGGAATCTTCGCTCGAAATCATGATGACAGGCAGATTGTCGATACCCGTTCGGCGCGACAGATCGGCCAGCACCTCAAAGCCGCTTATGCCCGGCATGACAATGTCCAGCATCACGAGCGACAACTCATCGCCATAGCGGTCGACCATGTCGAGCGCTATACGACCGTTATCGGCCTCGAGGATGCAATACTCGTCCTTGAGCATCTCGCTGAGAATGGCTCGGTTCATCTCGGAGTCATCGATAATAAGTACCAAGGGCTTTTCGCTTTGGAAGGCCTCGATGGAATCGGCATCGGTCACGACCGTACCGGCTTTTGCCTTAGCGCGGCTCAATAACTGGGCAGCGCGGCCAACGCCCTCATCGACCGTCTCGCCATGAATGCGAACGCCACCAACACATGCCGTCAAGCTCACGTACTCATGGCCCGGAATAATCGTGGAACGAACGGCATCGGACACCTGATGCAGGCGACGGGTGAAGTCATCGGAGGGAATATTGGGCATGACAACCACAAACTTGTCGCAGCCATAGCGCACAAGCTCGTCAGTCGAACGAATTCCGCTGCGTATGGCTGTCGCCACAGCACCGAGCGCAAGGTCGCCGGCATGACGGCCACATGTATCGTTGAAGACCCTAAAATCATCAAGGTCGATCATCGCAACGCCGGCCTTCATGCGGGCGCTTCGGAGCTTTTCCTCGTAATATCGGCGATTGCGCACACTCGTCAGCACGTCGGTGTAGACAAGGTCCTCTTCTGCGGCCTCTTGCTCATCGATCGGACGCACCATCAGCAAGACGTGAGGCTCGCCCTCGACCTTCAGAGGGCGCAGACGGGCGCGGTACTCAATACCATCATTGAGCAGCTGCTCCGACACCTCACCCGAATCTGCCAAGGCCTCAAGACTCGACTGACGCAGACAAGGGCAGCGATCGCCGGCGAGCAGGCAGTTAGGCTCACTCTTAATCTGATCGGCCGACAGCAAACGCACCACGGGGTAGGTCTTCGCGACGCGGGCGACCTCGGCGGCAGCCTCCTCGTCGGTTAGATTGACCTCGTGATTATTGAGCATATGGGGCCCTTTCGATAGTTTCGCATGGTAGCGGTGGGTTCCAAATGCTACAAGGGTAACACCTTGTCGATGCAGGTAAGTACGTGAATGCTGTTACATTTTTATGAGTTGACAGGCGGCGCGATTGAAGTCGCAGACGTGAGGTTTTGAGCACATTTGTTAACACGGCCGAAACGTTTGCGAGTGAAGCCTGCTTTGGCCATTGCGGGTGTTAGAGCCCCAGGATGCCACAGACAGCCCGGGCAGCCGCTGCCGGGCGATCGCGCAGGCCGTTGTGCGCCCCGGGAATCATTACGAGGGGGCAATCGAGATATTCGGCAGCCGCTCGCGTGCCAGCCTCGCGGGGCGTATCGACCGAAAGCTCGCCCAAAAACACGGCCGATACCGCCTTTGACGCGCGGGCGCGCTCCCAGTCGGGAGCATATGTCATATTTGTTCCATATTCGTTCGCCATAAAGCAACGGCCATTGCGCAGGGCATGTTTGACTTCCGCTTCGGTCGTCCCAGGAGCCTCGGGGTCCATGTCGCCGAGGGCTCCCAAGAAAAGCCGGAGCGCCCTTGAAACCTTTCCAGCCGCAATCATATCGAGCAAAACCGGAGCTGCGCCCATGCCGACGCCTTCGGCCGACACAGCCGGCTCATGCAGAATCGCACGGTCGACGAGATGGGGTTCGGTACGAAGAAGCTCCAGCGCCACCAACGTACCGGCGCTGTGCGCAAGCACATTTGTCGGAGCGCCAACGTGTTCGATCACGGCTTGCAGATCGGCGGCCTGAGCGGCAAGATCATAGCTGCCGTCTGCCGCATCGCTGCTGCCACCACAGCCGCGGCGGTCGTAGGCAATTACGCGGTAGTTGCGACTGAGCTCACAAGCGATGCTGTCGAAAAATGTGCCGTCGACACAAGCGCCGTGCACGCACACCAAGGCAGGAGCATCAGGCGACACATCCGGGTCGGCATATTCGCGACAGGCAATCGTGGTGCCCGCATTCTCGACCGTAAAATCCATGTTGTGCCCCCATCATCAATGCTCATCCAGTTGCACGTCAGCACGGTTGGATGGACCCGCATTGCTTTACACCTTGTTAACAGATTAACTGTACCCGACCCGAGGCTTTTCATGGCACGGCATCATGAGCGACGTGAAAAAACGAAACTTGTAAAGCAAGAGCCCGCGCCTTGCTTTGGAGCCGATGCTATGCTTAGGCGCAATAGTCTTGAGGAGCATATGCCTATGTCTACGTTTTTGAATGCCAGCCCCATCTTTGGGCCCGTTCGCAGCCGTCGCCTTGGTCTCTCACTCGGCGTCAACATGATGCCGGCCAGCGGCAAAATCTGCACGTTCGACTGCATTTACTGCGAAAACGGCCTCAACGCCGAGCGCCCCTGCCACGAGCCGTATAACACGGCTGCCGTAGTGCTCGATGCACTCGAGGCAAAGCTGCGCGAGATGGCAGCCGAGGGCGAGCTCCCCGATGTGATCACGTTTGCCGGCAACGGCGAGCCCACCGCCGCGCCGGAGTTTCCGCAGGCCATCGCCGGTGCCGTCGCGCTGCGCGACGAGCTTGCCCCAAACACCAAGATTGCCGTGCTCTCCAACGGCACACGCGCCGACCGTCCCCAGGTACACGATGCGCTCATGATGGTCGACGACAACATTCTTAAGCTCGATACGGTCGACCCGGCGTTTATCCAGCTGCTCGACCAGCCTGTTGGCCCCTACGACGTCGAGCACCAGATCGAGACGTTCGCAAGCTTTGACGGTCACGTTATTATCCAGACGATCTTTTTGACCGGCGAGGATCAGGGCAAGCCCATCGACAACACCGGCGAGGAGTACGTTGCCCCCTGGCTCGCGGCGCTTGAGCGCATTCGCCCGCAAGAAGCGACCATCTACACGGTGGCGCGCGAGACACCGGTCGCCGGCCTTGCCAAAGCAGCGCCCGAGGTGCTCGACGCCATTGCCGCGCGCGTCCAAGCCCTCGGCATCCCCTGCCAGGTGAGCTACTAGCGCGGCCGCCCGCCAGCAGCTAAATTAGCCCCATCCCAAATGAGCTGGTCTGCGGGTGGGCTATACTAGCTGCGAACGAAAGGAAGTTAGCCATGTTTGACAAGGGACCTGTGCCCGGCCGCAACGACGCTTGCTGGTGCGGCAGCGGCAAGAAATATAAGAAATGTCACAGCGCCTTCGACGAGCGCCTCGAACGTCTGTGGGAAGAGGGCTGGAACGTCCTGCCCCGCACGCTCTACAAGACGCCCGCCGATATCGAGGGTATCAAGCGCTCCGCCGCCATCAACATGGGCGTGCTCGACTACGTCGGCGAGCACATCGCCGCGGGCATGACCACCAACCAGATCGACCAGATGATCTACGACTACACCGTCGAGCATGGCGGCACGCCGGCCGACCTCAACTACGAGGGCTACCCCAAGAGCGTGTGCACCTCGATCAACGACGTCGTTTGCCACGGCATTCCCTGTGATACGGACGTGCTGCACGAGGGCGACATCATCAACGTGGACTGCTCCACGATCCTAGACGGCTACTTTAGCGACTCGAGCCGCATGTTCTGCATCGGCGAAGTCTCGGCCGAGCGCCAGCGCCTGGTCGACGTCACTCGCGCCAGCGTGGAGGCGGGCCTTGCCGCCGTCAAGCCGTGGCTGCCGCTGTCCGTGATGGCCGAGGCCGTGCAGAAGACCGTCGAGGACGCCGGCTTTAGCGTGGTGCGCGAGTACGGTGGACACGGTATTGGCAAGGAGTTCCACGAGGATCCGTTTGTGGGCTTTACCACCGAGGCGCCCGATGTGGACACCATCATGGTGCCGGGCATGGTCTTTACCATCGAGCCCATGGTCAACGCCGGTAAGCCCGACATCAAGATCAGCAAGGGCGACGGCTGGTGCGTGCGCACCAAGGACGGCAGCGACTCCGCCCAGTGCGAGGTGCAGCTGGTCGTGACCGAGGATGGCTACGAGCTGCTGAGCTGGTAGCCGTACGTACGCCGGATGCCGGCGGGCACGCCCGTCTTGCATCCGGCGTTTTGTTTGAACGTTTTGCCTGATAAAACCTGCCAAAAAACCTGTCCCTATTTGGCAGGTTGAACGGAGAGGACTGCTCGTGAACATCTTGGTTTTGCTGCCCGTCAATGATCGTCATCGCGCGATTCTTGAGTCGAGTGCTCCGGGCGAGGACTTTATCTATACGAGCACCGACGCCGCTACGCGCGAACAGGTCGCCGATGCCGACGTAATCCTGGGCAATATCGATCCTGTCATGCTCACGGCATGCGAGCATCTCCAGCTCCTGCAGCTGCAGAGTGCCGGTTACGACAATTACCTTGCCGCTGGCACCGTACCGGCCGATGCCAAGCTCTCCTGCTCGGTGGGCGCCTATGGCCAGGCTGTGAGCGAGCACATGTTTGCCATGGTCCTTTCTATGATGAAGCGCCTGCCCGGCTACCAGGATCTGCAGCGCGAGCATCGCTGGGAGGACCTGGGGCCGGTCACCTCGCTCAAAAACGCCAATGTGCTCGTGCTGGGTGCGGGCGATATCGGCGGCCACTTTGCCACGCTCTGCCGCAGCATGGGCGCGCACGTCCGCGGCATCAAGCGCCATCCGCTCGTCTACCCCATCGTGTTTGAGGACATGGACGGCATGGATGCCCTGCCCGAGCGCTTAGCAGAGGCCGACGTCGTTGCGTCCTTTATGCCCAGCACGCCCGAGACCCGCGGCCTGGCGAATGCCGAGTTCTTTGCCGCGATGAAGCCGGGTGCCTTCTTTGCCAACGGCGGCCGCGGCGACCTCGTGGTTGCCGACGATCTGGTTGCCGCCCTTGAGTCCGGGCACCTTGCCGGCGCCGCGGTCGACGTCACCGATCCCGAGCCGCTGCCCGAGACAAGCCCGCTGTGGGATGCGCCCAACATGCTCATCACGCCGCACATCTCCGGCTGGTTCCACCTAGAGGCCACGCTCAACAACGTGGTGGATATCGCCGCCGAGAATCTGCGCCACCTGCAAGCTGGCGAAACGCTGCGCTGCTGGATCGAGCATTAATTTGTTCCGGCGTTTTACCAAACGCCGGAACCACCCGACGCTGCGAGCCCGCCGTTTGGCCAATCTGCCGTTCAATTTCAAAGGCGCGACCAGAAGGTCAGCGCCTTTTCATTTCACGGCACCTTGACTCAAACGGTGGGCTCTCGCTGACTCTTGTTCTACCTGCGGCGTTTTCTAATAATTACAGCGCTGCTAGACATTTTCTTGCGTTTTCGACGTTCATTGCTGCAACGGGCGCGTGCGAGCAGAGCTTAGCGTCGTTAGTGACCAAGAGGTCTGTTTTTACGCGCATCGCCGCCGCGATGATTAAATCATCTTCATAATCGTTATGGAGCTCGCGCTGTTTGCTCGCCATCCATATGTCGCTCAGGTCACAGGGCACCGGCGTTGCAATTTGTGACAGCACGTCGAGACAGTCCCATGCAAGTGACGTCGCTGCGGCAGCGGCATCTTGAGAAAGCGAGCCATGCTCTCGTCGATACCATGCCTTGTGTTCACTCGAAATCAAATAGAACAGGTCCTTCGATGATGTTGCTGCATACAGCAGCTCAACCTGTGCCGCACACGCATCGCGCAAAAAATCAATCGCCGCCGAGCGGCCGCGCCTTGAAGGAATGAAGTAATCAAGCCATACGTTGGTATCGACCAAAATGCGTTTTGGGGCCTCACTCATACAACCAGCCCATCTCCTCGCCATAACGATCCGCATAGGCATTCCGTTTGAGCTCTTCATCGCCCGAGGGCTGCGCCTTAGCCAAGTCGATTCCCGACTCACGGCAGGCGGTGATAAACAGTTCTGAACCTTGATCGATGAGCTCGAGCTTGCGTTTGGCAGCCTTCTCGCGCTCGCGTTGCTCCGCTCGGGCTCGATCGGGCGAAAGGATGTCCTGGAGCACGCCGGGCCGATCAGCCAGAGATGCCGCAAGTTGCCAGAGCGCACGCACCGCTTGGCTCGGCGTCATGCCGGCGCTGGAGAGCGCAGCATCGCCGGTTCGCTTGAGGTTGGCATCGAGACGCACGTTAATCTGAGCTGCCGCCGTAGTCATGGTTCCTCCTTCTCATCCTAAACCAATCATAAAATACTATGGTTAAAGCGTAAAGCATGTATAGCAATAATTGAAATCCGACGCGCTCTATACAACAAAAAACCGTCGAGGCAGGCTGTGCCTTTAGGTTCCGCCGTTCTTACGAACGGCGGACCGGCCGACGCTGCGCAACGTCCAGACGACAATTTGTCATTCAAAAGGCGAGGCATGACCAGAAGGTCAATGCCTCGCCTTTTTCATGCCAACTTGTTCGCTCTGGACGTCGCTCGCTGACGTTTGCTCAACCCGCGGTGTCTTAACAATTCTGTCCAGCTGCTGGCATTGCGGCATTTGCCCAGATAAAACCTGCCAAAATGAACCTGTCCCTTTTTGGTAGGTTTTAGAGCTCTACGCTTTCGGCGCCGTTGATGGTTAGGTTGCGCTCGTAGAAGGCTGTGAGGGCGCGGATGGCGTACATCACGTCGCGCACGCCGCCGGTCTCGTAGCTCGAATGCATGGCCAGCTGCGGCAGGCCCACGTCCACGGCGTGCATACTCGCCTGCATATTAGACAGATTGCCGAGGGTGGAACCGCCGGCCATGTCGCTCTTGTTGGCGAAGGCCTGCGTGGGCACGTCGGCGTCGTCGCAAATAGCCTGGAACACCGCACGGCTAAAGGCATCGGTGCAGTAGTGCTGGTTGGCGGCTTCCTTAATGACAATGCCGCCGTTGAGTACCACCTGGTTGCGCGCGTCACACTTCTCGGCATGATTGGGATGCACGGCATGTGCGTTGTCGCAGCTCACGAGCATCGAGGCGGCAAGTGCGCGATGGTACGACTCGTCGTCAAAGCCCAGCGAGCCGTTAATGCGGCGCAGTGCATCGGCCAAGAACGTCGACATGGCACCTTGCTTGGTCTCGGAGCCAACCTCCTCGTTATCGAAGCAGCAGAAGACCGAGACGTCGTGCGCGTTCTCGACGCCCAAAAATGCCTGTAGCGAGGTATAGGCGCAGGCCAGGTCGTCGAGCTTGGGGGTCGAGATAAACTCGTCGGCCCAGCCCCAAATGCGCGCATCCTGACGATTGACCAGGAACAGGTCGCGGCCCAGGATCTGCTCGGGCTCCACATCGAGCTCGTCGGCGATCAGGGCGTCAAAGTCGCCCTGTTTAAGCTCGCCGGCGCTGATGAGCGGGCACAGGTCGACAGCACGATTGGGCGCAAAGCCCTCGTTGACGCCGCGGTTCATGTGAATGGCGAGGCTCGGGATGATGGCGACCTCGCGCTCGGTGGCAAGCAGGCGGCTCTCGATACGGTCGCCCTCGCGCACCAGCACACGGCCCGCGAGCGCCAGCGGACGGTCGAACCAGGTGTAGTCGATCATGCCGCCGTAGGCCTCGGTGTTCAGGCGCAGCGTCTCGCCCGCACCGTCGAGCTCGGGCACGGCCTTGACCTTAAACGTCGGCGAATCGCTGTGTGACGCCGTGAGCTGAAAATGATAGTCGCCGGCAACGCCGTCCTCGCCCCACGTTGCGGCCAGGTCCTCGCCCACCTTAAAGGCGATGACGCTCGAGGTATTGCGCTGCGTGTAGTAGCGACCGCCCGGCTCGATATCCCACGCCGCGTTCTCGGGCAGGTAGGTAAAGCCCGCCTCGTCGAGTTCGGCCATAATGGTCGCCGCCGTATGGAACATGCTGGGGCACGCCTCGATAAAGTCGATGAGGTCGTTGGCGGCCTCGATATCGTCGGCTGTCACGTGCACGCGCTCGGGCGCTTCCTGATCCGTCATGCTCTCCCCTTTCGCTGGGTTGATGGTCCCCTCCAGCATACCCCCGCCGTGCCAGTGCCGTGCCTTTCATTCCATGGTTAATCTCGCGCCGCTCACCAAGTTGAACCGCTGCGCCCGCGCACCTTTTGCGACAATTGCAGTAACAGGACGAGAGGAGCCGTCATGAAGCCACGCAATGTTGCCATCGCCTGCGGTGTCGCAGGCATCGCCGTCGGCCTTGCCGCTGCCACCGGGATCGTTTACCACAAGCAAATCAAGTCCGCCGCGTCGCTCAAACGCTTGACCGATTATGCGGATGGATTCGACCTGTACGCGATCGACATCGCCTACGACTATGATCTCGATCGCATCATCGCCGCCGATGTGCGCGACGATCAGGCCTATATCGATGCCGTGGTGGCTCAGGTATTGCCCGGCGTGCCGGCACATGTTCAGGCGCCGCAGTTTGCCTGCAGTGCCTTTGCCGCCGTGGATGCCGAAGGCCGCGTGCGAACCGGTCGCAACTACGACTTTAAGGACGACACCTCGGCGCTGCTGGTGCGCAACCACCCGCGCGATGGCTATGCCTCCATTGGGTTTGCCGCTCTCAACAACCTGGGCAACAACGCCCCGCTTGACTCCATTGCCGGATGCGCCGCCGCACTCATGGGCCCCTTCGCCCAGCTCGACGGCGTCAACGAATGCGGCGTGTCCATTGCCGTACTCACCCTGGATTCCAAGCCTTGTGACCAGGACACGCAACGCCCCGTCATCAACACCTCGCTCGCCATCCGCCTGGTGCTCGACCGCGCGGCTACCACGCAGGAGGCCGTCGACTTGCTTTCGGCCTACGATATGCACGCCATGGCAGGACGCGATTACCACTTCTTTATCAACGACGCCTCAGGTGACGCGCGCGTGGTGGAATGGGACCCGCGCGACCCCGAACGCGCATGCAGGGCGACCCCCGTGCGCCAGGTTACGAATTTCTATGCCTGCTACGAGGACGAGGTGCTCCCCAACCAAAAGAACGGCGAGCTGGGTCATGGCAAGGAACGTGCCATCGCCATCGCCGATGTCCTCGACGCCCGCGCTGGTACCCAAGATGAAGCGACCGCCTGGAAAGCCCTACGCGCCGCGGCGCAGGAACCCAATCCAGAAGACATTACAAGCAACACGCAGTGGTCGGTCGTCTTCGATAACACCGAGCCCGCCGCCGTCATCACGCTGCGCCGTCATTGGGGTGATGTCGACGCGTTCGCCCTGTAAGGACAGACGCCCGCCCGTCTTACGCTCGCCTGACATTGCTTACATTTCTATACATTTGAGCTAACACGTTTTACCCCCGTATCAGCAGCGTGCGGGGGTAAACTTATGCGCATGTTATAACTTGCCCGGAAGGATTCATCATGCTTAGGATCGGTCTTCTTACCAGTGGCGGCGACTGCCAAGCGCTCAACGCCACCATGCGCGGCATTGTCAAAACGCTTATGACCAATAGCGAAGAGCCTATTGAGATCTATGGTTTTGAGGACGGCTACCAGGGCCTTATCTACAGCAGGTTCCGCGTCATGACGCCCGCCGATTTTAGCGGCATCCTCACCCGCGGCGGCACCATCCTGGGCACGAGCCGCACGCCGTTCAAGCGCCTGGACATTCCCGAGGCCGACGGCGTCGAGAAGGTGCCCGCAATGGTCCACACCTATCATAAGCTGCAGCTCGACTGCCTGTTTATGCTGGGCGGTAACGGCTCCACCAAGACCGCCAACCGCCTGCGCGAAGAGGGCCTCAACGTTATCGCCCTGCCCAAGACCATCGATAACGACACCTGGGGCACCGAGCTGACGTTTGGCTTTACGAGCGCCATCGACGTCGCCACCAAGTGCATCGACGACATCCACACCACTGCCTCGAGTCACGGCCGCGTGTTTGTCATCGAGATCATGGGCCACAAGGTCGGTTGGATTCCGCTGTATGCCGGCGTCGCGGGCGGCGCGGACGTCATCCTGATTCCCGAGATCCCCTACGACATGGACAACGTCATCAAGACCATCGAGCATCGCATGGAGACCGGCAGCCGCTTTACCATCGTAGCCGTCGCCGAGGGCGCTATCTCCAAGGAGGACGCGGCGCTGTCCAAGAAGGAGTACAAGAAGAAGCTTGCCGAGCGCACGAGCCCGTCGATCGTGTACGACATCGCCAAGGAGATCGAGGCCAAGACCGGCCGCGAGACCCGCGTCGCCATCCCCGGCCATACGCAGCGCGGCGGTCAGCCCGACGCCCAGGACCGCATCTTTGCGACCCAGTGCGGCGTCGAGGCGGCACTCGGCTGCCTGCGCGGCGAGTTTGGCTACATGATCGCCCTGCGCGACGGCAAGATGTGCCACATGCCGCTCGAGGATGTCGCTGGCAAGCTCAAATATGTCGACCCCCAGAGCGATCTGGTGCGCGAGGCCAAGGCGTTGGGCATCAGCTTCGGCGACGAATAACCTCGGCTGGAACCGCCCCCATCGGAGACCCCAGGGCTTACCTCCCAAATCGTCCTCGGACATGTCAGGACCCCGCCGTGCGCTTCGCGCGGCGGGGTCCTTCCGTCCCGCGGAAAGATTTGGGAGGTAAGCCCTGGGGCCTCCTGCGGTAACTAGGGAGGCCGAGGCTATTCGTCTTCTTGCTGCAAGTGCGTGGGCTGAGATTTTGGGATGTTGCAGGCTCTTAGCTGAGAGTAGCACTGACATTTGTCCTGAAATGGCTGGTCGTTAGGGATTGCTACCGGTAGTTGCGGTAGGGTTGGGGCAGATTCTAACTAGAAATGGTGGTCGCTACCGGTTGTTCTCGGCATACTCGGCTCATTCGATTCGACCATCAAACGAAAGGAACCACCATGGATCTTGCGATGGCACAGCGCCTCGTCGATCGCCGCAAGGCTGCCGGGCTTTCTCAGGAGGCGCTTGCCGCCCAGCTGGGTGTGAGTCGTCAGGCTGTCAGTAAATGGGAGCGCAGCGAATCCTCGCCCGATACCGATAACCTTATTGCGCTCGCCGCGCTGTATGGCGTGTCGCTGGATGAGCTGCTGTATGGGGAGGCGGTGGCTAGCGCTGATGACTCACAGGCTGATGATGAGGCACAGAACAGCAACGCCGGCACCAAAGCTTCAGATAAGGCTGAAGAGGCTGAGGCTTCTACTGAGCACGCTGATTGCAGCGATAAGCCACTTGTCGATATTTCCCTCGTGCGCGGTATCCACGTCATTGATCCCAATAAAGGCGAGGAAGTCCATGTTGGTTGGAGCGGCATCCATGTGACCAACGAGCGCAAGGGCGAAGAGGTGCATGTGGGGCCGGACGGCGTGCATATCGATACGCTTGAGGACGATGGACATAGCGTACGCACCAATGACGACGGCACCGTCACCATCGACGGCGAGACGTTTTCCAGCTGGAAGGAAGCACACGACAAGCTCGACCATCATGGCAAGCATTTCCACACCAAGGTCGGACGTGCATGGAACAAATTCCCCTTCCCCGCACTTGTTACTCTCGCCTATCTGGTGCTCGGCATTGTCTACGGCACATGGGGCATGGGGCTTTTCCTCGTCTTTCTGGTTCCCGTCTACTACGCGATTGGTGACTTCATCGATCGGCGCCACCTGTCTAAGCTGATCGAGGCCATCTACCCGGCAGCCGCCATCGCTTGGTTCCTCTACATGTGGCTCTGTTTGGGACAGCCCCATCCTGCATGGATCATCCTCATCACGATTCCGGTCATAAAGGCGCTCATGCGCTGGTGCCGCAAACAATGGAAGCACCGCAAACAGGCCTAACACGCTCCGACCCAGCAGCACCCAACCGCCCCCGCCCTTCTCCTAAGTTGCGGTGAAATAGGGACTGTTTTGAAGCTCCAAAGCGCCAAACAGTCCGTATATCACCGCAACTTACAAACAACTGGGTCAGTTCCGGCACGGAGATTAGCATTGAGCTGACCGCGCGGGTAGCGCGCAGAGATGTGGTGTAAGAGGCGGGGCATGCCCCGCCTCTTCCCTTTCTTGAAAGGAAGGGGACACCGCCTAGAATTCGTCGTTGGAGTAATGAAGGTGACGAATGGAAGGAAAGGCGATGCCCCAAGAAGAGAGTGTACTGCGCCTCGGCCGCGACGAGGCCCTCGAGGCGGCGAGGCTCTGGCAGGAGTGCGGAGATGCGCGCGAGTTCGCGTGCAGGGTGCTGGGCGGCGTGATGAACGCGCTGATGGACTCCGAGGCCCAGCAGATGTGCGGCGCGAGCCGCAACGAGCGCAGCGACGGCAGGGGGAACAGCCGCAACGGCTACCGCCCCAGGTCGCTCAAGACCGCCGTGGGCGACGTGGAGCTCGAGATACCCAAGCTCAGGCACGGCACCTACTACCCCGAGGGCATGCTCGCGCGATGGTCGCGCGTCGACACCTCGGTGGCCGCCATCGTGCA
Organism: uncultured Collinsella sp.; assembly: GCA_934654765.1. GTDB lineage: Bacteria > Actinomycetota > Coriobacteriia > Coriobacteriales > Coriobacteriaceae > Collinsella. Next base: position 36,501 of record CAKUGX010000003.1, read on the forward strand.
GGAGATGTACGTGTGCGGCGTGTCCACCCGCAAGGTCGAGCGCGTGGCGTCCAGGCTGGGCATATCCTCGCTGTCGAGCTCGGAGGTCTCGAGACTCTGCTCCGACCTCGACGCCGAGGTGGCGGAGTTCCGCCGCCGCGACCTGTCGGGCACGCCGTGCTGCTACCTGTGGCTCGACGCCACCTACATGAGCTGCAGGGTCGGCTCGTCGGTCGTCTCGCAGGGCGTCGTGACCGCGATCGGGCTGGGCGCCGACGGGCGCAAGCACTTCCTGGGCTGCGACGTGGTCGACACCGAGAGCGAGGACTCCTGGGCGGCATTCCTCGGCGGGCTGCGCGAGCGCGGGCTGTCCGGCGTGCGCCTCGTGGTCTCCGACAGCCACGCCGGGCTCGTGGCCGCCGTCTCGCGCCTGTTCCAGGGCTGCGCCTGGCAGCGCTGCGTGACGCACCTGCAGCGCAACCTCCAGAGCGCCTGCTCGGGCAGGCCCGAGGGCTCCAAGGCGGCCGTCAGGGACCTCGTGCACGCCGCGGTCTACCAGGACGACCCCGACCTCGCGCGCTGCGTGTGGGCCGAGGCGGCGCCCTGGGTGGCGTCGGTGTCCGCCAGGGCCGGCGAGGTCTTCGAGCAGGCCGAGGACTCCGCGCTGGCGTTCACGGCCTTCCCCAGGGCGCACTGGGCCAAGCTCCGCACCAACAACGTCCAGGAGCGCGCCAACCGCGAGATCAAGCGCCGCTACAGGGTCGTGCAGTCCTTCCCCTCGAGGGAGTCGATGCTGCGCCTGACGTGCGCGAGCCTCATGGAGACCGAGGGGCAGTGGTCCCAGCAGCGCGTGTTCTCCGAGGCCTCGGCCGCCGGGGGCTTCGCCGAGCCCGCGGACAGGCCGGCCCCGACAGAGGGGAGGCGCCGCGCGCTCGGGCGGCGCGCCAGGGAGATAGTGGACGAGATAGTCGAGAAGCACGGTCTCAAGAAGGAGTAACATCGGGATTTGCAGCGACGGACCTCAGGACGCTCTTACACCACGTCTGCGCGCGCGACCACCGCGCGCCAAGAAAAGGGCCTATTTACTACGTTTAACTCGAGAGGGCCGACCATACCCGCCTTTTCCGAAAACTGGCAAGCCCTCTACCTGCGGTTTTAATTTCATAATCTTTGTCACGGTCGAGGGTGTGGTAGCAAACGTAGTAGATAGGCCCATTTTGTGGCATACGACCCATACAAGCCCAATCTCGAAGGCCAAAGAGAGCCTCTCATCCACGCCTGCGAGCGAAAACCAAATAGAATGAAAGGCAAATGGAAAGCCCGTTTGACGGGGCAAACGCCGGGCCACCTAATGGTTGTCCGGCGTTTGCCCCGATAAAACCTGCCAAAATAAACCTGTCCCTTTTTGGCAGGCTACTCGGCGCTCTTGAGGGCGCCGACCATGTCGATCTTATTGAGGGTGCGATTGGTAGCGAGGTTGACGATGATCGTAAAGCCGAATGAAAGCACCACGGCAAGCACGTAGCTCAGCGGCTCGACTTCGACGTCAAAGTACAATGACGGCATCTGCAAGATGTACGTAAAGCTCTCGGCCAGCGCACCACCCAGCGGTACGCCCAGCGCGGCACCAATCGCCGTGAGGATCAACGTCTCCTTGTTGACGTAGTGGTGCACCTCGCCACGGCGGAAGCCCAGCACCTTAATGGTCGCCAGCTCGCGCTCGCGCTCGGAGATATTCGTGTTGGACAGCGTAAACACCACCACAAACGACAGGCACGCCGCCATAAAGGTCACGAGCACCACGACCGAATTGATAATCGTAAAGTTCGCCTCATAGTTTTCCCAATGCTCGGCCGTACTCGAAATCGTAAGCCAACCGTCACTCTTAAGATTCTTGCTAAACGCAATCTGGTCGGCCGACGAACCCTTAAGCAGCACAAAGACGCCGTTAAGGCGTGCACTTTGACCGAACGCGCGCTCATAGGTGCCCTGCGTCATGTAAAGCGTGTTGCCTAGATAGTTGAGCGAGATGTCGCTGACTTTGACCTTGGCAACATTGAGCGACGAATCCTGGACGTGAGCCGTGTCACCCGGCTTGATCCCCAGCACCAGCTGAGAGCTCTTGCTCAAATACACGTCTCCGTCACGCAGGGCGAGCGGTTCTTTGGACTCATCCTCCAGGCGCACGTAATCGCCCAAGTCACCCGTGCGGTCGTCGGGAATCACGATGAGCTGCACGGTCTCGCTCTTGCCGCCAAACGTAAAGGTGACGTTGTCGGTCATAATCGGCAGGGTCGAGGTCACCGTCACGTTGGAATCCTTGGCTGCACTGCGCTCATCCAACGCCGCGCACGTCTGCGAAAAATCATCGGGATTGGCGACCGCCAGCAAATCGTAACGTGTGATGTGGCCGTACTGCTTGGGCGACAGCGCGACCGACGTATCACGGATGCCCATACCGCAAATCACAAGCGCCGTGCAGCCCGCAATGCCAAAGATGGTCATAAAGGCGCGCTTTTTGTAGCGGAACAGGTTGCGTGCAGCGACCTTGTTCAAAAAGCTCATGCGGTGCCAGATAAAGCCGATGCGCTCGAGCAGAATGCGCGAGCCGGCGCGCGGGGCCTTGGGACGCATGAGCGAGGCAGGGGTCTCGGCCATCTCGTGGCGGCAGGCGATAATCGTGGCTCCCACCACGCCCACGGCAAACAGCGCCACCGAAACGATCGAGGACACGATGTCGTACGAAAGTAGCATCTGGGGCAGCGAGTACATGTCGTCGAACACCGTAAACAAGAACAGCGGCAGACCCACAAATCCGATGATATTGCCGAGCACGCCACCGATCAGACACGCCCACAGCGAGTAGTCCACATATTTGGACAGGATACGCCCGCGTGAATAGCCGAGCGCCTTGTACAGGCCAATAAGCGTGCGCTCCTCCTCGACCATGCGGGTGGCGGTGGTGAGGCTGATAAGCACGGCGACGATAAAGAAGATGAACGGGAACACCGTGGCGATGGCCTCGATCGAAGAACTATCGCTCTCGACGCTCGAGTAGCTTGCGATATTGCCGCGGTCCTGGATGTACCAGGTGCATTCGCCCAGGTCAGAGAGCTCGGCGCGGGCATCGGCAAACTGCTGGTCGGCGGCGGCGCGGCGCTGGTCCAGGTCGGCTTGCGCCTGCGCACGCTCGTCGCTGCCCTCGGCCATGCGATTGATGTTGTCCTGCTCGATCCCAAAGACCATATTCGCCTGACGCTCAGCCGCGTCCAAGCTCGCCGGTGTGTCGACCGTCAGCTCCTGAGCGCGCGCCTTCTCACGCTCCTCGCGGATCTTCTCGATATTGCCCTTGACCTCATTGATCTTTGCCGAGTAGGCATCCGAATAGGAGTTGAGGCTCTTGGCTCCCTCGACGACCACGTGGACAGCGGAGTAGGAAGAAGATGTCGCGGCATCCTCGCTCACGTAGAACTTGTAGTCCGCAGTCGAAGCAGCGCGAAAGGCGTTGACCGTCGAGTCGGAGCTCACATCAGTGGGATCGAGGACCTCAGCCGTAATGGTGTAATCGCCCGCGGCAAATTGATCCTTGGCACTTTGGTTGGACGAGCTCGCGTCATTGGCGGCAAAGCTCACCGTATCGCCGATTTTCTTGCCCGAAGCCTTCAAAAAACGTGAGGTCACTGCCACTTCGCCCGAAGTCTCGGGCAGCTCGCCACGTACTAGCACCGGTTGGTCAATATTCTCTTTGGAGAGGCTCTGTACGACGACACGCTCGCGCGTCGTACTCACGGCGGTATAGGCGGTCTCGGTATAGATGCCCTCGGCCGTCTCGACGCCATCGACCTCTTGGATCGCAGCAAGATCGTCATCGGTCAGACCATAGGTCGACTGCACGTTGATGTCATAGACATTCTGCTGGTCAAAGTAAGCGTCAACCGAATCGCACAGGTCCTCGCAGCCCGCCTTAAGGCCGCACATCACGCTCACGCCAAGCGCGGTGATGACCACGATGGATAAGAAGCGCTTAAGACTGCCTCGGATTGTGCGGTAGATGCCACGGCGAAACACCGTCGGCACCATATCGTTTGAGCTTTGGGCGGTGCGGTAGGTCGTAAAATCCTGCTCGCGCTCCGTGTTCTGCGCATCGCGGCGCTGGCTGTTTTGGCGGTCCTGGTCCATGGGCGCTACCACTCGATCGTCTCGATCGGCACGGGATTTTGCTGGACTGTCTCGCTCTCCACGCGGCCGCTCTTAAAGCGGATCAGGCGATCGGCCATGGGCGCCAGCGCAGAGTTGTGGGTGATGATAATGACCGTAATGCCTTGCTTGCGGCAAGTGTCCTGTAGCAGCTGCAAGATCTGCTTGCCAGTTTTGTAGTCGAGTGCACCCGTAGGCTCGTCGCACAAAAGCAGCTTGGGGTTCTTGGCCAGCGCGCGGGCGATGGATACGCGCTGCTGCTCGCCGCCCGAAAGCTGCGCCGGAAAGTTGCCCAGGCGCTCGCCCAGGCCAACCTGACGAAGCGTCTGTTCGGCATCGAGCGAATCAGGGCAGATCTGTGCCGCGAGTTCGACGTTCTCAAGCGCCGTCAGGTTAGGAACCAGATTGTAGAACTGGAAGACAAAGCCGACGTCGGCGCGGCGGTACTCCACGAGCTGCGCCTCGTTGGCGGAGCTCACGTCGCGCCCGTCCACCGTCACGGTGCCGGAGGTCGCCGTGTCCATGCCGCCCAAGATGTTGAGCGCCGTGGTTTTACCGGCGCCCGAAGCACCCAGAATGATGGCGAGCTCACCGCGCTCGACCGTAAAGCTCGCGCCGTCGAGCGCGTGGATGCGGGCGTCGCCTTCGCCGTATGCTTTGATGACGTCCTTAAATTCGATATAAGCCATCGATTAATTCCCATCTGGTCGGATAACTCTTTAGTATTACCCATTTCCCACCTACCAAAAAGGGACAGGTTTATTTTGGCAGGTTTTATATGGGGAAACGGCAGCTATAGATGAGGCGCCGGGGAGGCCGAGAAATCATCGACGGGGTCAGGCCGACCGCCAAGCACAACGCACGCATCTCAATCTGTCAGCCAAATCATTCGAACAGCTGTTCGTTTCTAAGATATGATTCGACTATCTAAGCGGGCCAATACGCAGAAAGGCGGCCAACATGGCGTTCGACTTTAAGAAGGAATACAAGGAGCTCTATAAACCTGCAAGCAAGCCGAGTATCGTAACTGTCCCGCCTATGAGCTACGTTGCCGTTCGCGGAAAGGGCGACCCAAATACCGAAGGTGGCGAGTATCAAAACGCCCTGCCGCTACTTTACGGCATCGCCTATACCGTCAAGATGTCGAAGAAAGGCTCAAGGAGTATCGAGGGCTATTTCGACTTTGTGGTACCGCCGCTCGAGGGTTTCTGGTGGCAAGAGTCCCCGAGCGGCGACATCGATTATGCGCACAAAGACAATTTCAACTATATCTCGTGTATCCGTCTGCCCGATTTCGTCACTCAGGATGACTTTGATTGGGCCGTCGCGGAAGCCACGGCCAAAAAGAAACTAGACTTTAACGCTGTTGAGCTGCTTAAGATTGATGAGGGCCTCTGCGTTCAATGCATGCATACCGGACCCTATGACAGCGAGCCGGCAACCGTAGACGCCATGCATGAATATGCGACCGAGCAGGGCTATGTCCCCGACTTCTCAGGCACCCGTTTACATCACGAAATCTATCTCTCCGATCCACGCAAATGTGCACCGGAGAAACTTAAGACTGTGGTTCGTCATCCTATCAAGCGCGCTGAATAGCGTGGGGCGTCATTTCACGCGCTAGGTTTTAAGCCAGCCAACCAGCCGCCTCCTAGACCGTCCGGTAATAATCTTGACGCGGCCCGTCGCATCTTATAAGTTTGTTTTGCTAAAGCTGGAAAGCCTCTCAACGATGCGCAACTCCAGCTCTTTTTCTATCAAGAGAGCAAGTGTCGGAAAGCAAAATGTCAGAAAGCAGCGCTTCGAGCAGAATCAAACGCCTGGTCAACACCTATAGCGGCCTCGTGCTTATGGGTGCCGTCGGAATCCCTATTGGCATCATCGTTGGCGCCATCTGTGCCCTTTTTGGTCGTGTGCTCCTGGCAATCGGCGCCTTCCGGGACGCGCACGTCGCGTTGCTGCTCCCCTTTCTCGCTCTTGCGGGCCTTGCCATCGTGTTTGCCTACCGCACCTGGGGCAAGGGCACCGACCGCGGCATGAATCTGGTGTTCGACGTAGGCCACGGACGCGAGGACGCCATCTCCCCACGTTTGGTGCCGCTCATTATGCTGAGCACGTGGACCACGCATCTCTTTGGCGGCAGTGCGGGACGCGAGGGCGTGGCCGTGCAGATCGGTGCAACCGTCTCGCATTGGATCGGCCGACGTCTACCTTTCCGCGACCCCGGCAACACGTTTTTGCTTATCGGCATGGCCGCCGGCTTTGCCGGACTCTTCCGAACGCCCCTCGCCGCCACGGTCTTTGCGGTCGAGGTGCTGGTCGCCGGACGCATGGAATATCGCGCGCTGTTTCCCGCGCTTACGGCTTCACTTGCCGCAAGCATGACCTCCGGCGCTCTGGGACTCGAGAAGTTCGAGGTCGCCATTACCGCCTCGTATGCGCTCGACCTCCCCGGTCTTGGACGGCTGGCGCTGTTGGGCATCGCGTTTGGCATGGTGGGTGGCGCTTTTGCCTGGTGCCTTGCCCACGCCAAGACCCTTGCGGCGCGGCTGTTCCCCAACCCTTATACGCGCATTGCCGTTATGGGCCTTGTGCTGTCGGCGATTTTGTTCGCGCTGTGGCAAGGGCGATACTGCGGACTTGGCACCAACCTGATATCGGCGGCGCTCAACGGTGACGGCAAGGTCGCCATCATGCCTTGGGACTGGGCGCTCAAATTCACACTCACCATCGCCACACTTGCCGCAGGATATCAAGGTGGTGAGGTGACGCCGCTGTTCTCCATCGGAGCCAGCCTGGGTGTCGTGCTCGCCGGGATTCTCGGCATGCCCGTCGAGCTCTGCGCCGCGCTGGGATACGCCGCCGTCTTTGGCAGCGCCACCAACACGCTACTCGCGCCGATCCTCATTGGCTGCGAGGTCTTTGGCTTTGGCAATCTGCCGATGTTCTTCATCGTCTGCGTTGTGGCTTATCTGTTCAACATGGACAAATCGATCTACGCTCTGCAAAAGCGAGCGTAGAAAGATGTCCAAGCAGGTGGTCTCAACCGGAAACGGCATGCCACTCTGAGGCTGTATTCCGGGACACGGTTTCCGTCTGAGCCTCCATTCGGAAAGCGCATCCCGTTCCGAGGGTCCAAACTGGGATACCGTTTCCGAAACGATCCCCTAGGGGAAACTGCGTCCCGTTCTGAAGCCTCAAACTGGGATGCAGTTTCCGCTAGGCGCCCAAGAGGAAAGTGCGTCGCACTCCACAGTGTCACGCCGGAACGTACCCTCAGCCCACAGCCTCCTCCGTCGACGTTTCCCCAGATAAAACCTGCCAAAACAAACCTGTCCCTTTTTGCAGGTTTTAGAGGCGGACGGTGAAGGTGATCTGATGGTCGTGGCCAGATACGGTAGCGGAGCCGCCATGGGCTTCGGCGATGGCGCGCACGACGGATAGGCCCACGCCCGAGCCGCCCGTCTTGGAGTTGCGTGAGACATCTGCACGGTAGAAGCGGTCGAACAGCCGGTCCAGGTCGCCCTCGGGCAGCTCATCAACAGCATTCGATACGACAAGCTCGGCCGAGCCTTTGCCCGCACCGCGCGAAACGGCACGCAGGCTCAGCTCGATCACGCTGTCCTCGCTTGCGTAGCGTGTGGCATTGTCCAGCAGCAGCTCAACAACCTGTGCCACCGCCGCGGCATCGGCATGGGCCCGCACACTGCTCGCGATCGACGTCGACAGCCGCTTGCCGTGCGAAACCGCCACCGATTCAAACGGCGCCGCAGTCTTGTCCACGGCCTCCGAAAGATCGATCGATGTCATGGTAAAGCCCGCCGAGCCCTCGTCCATACGTGCCAAAAACACCAGACGTTCCGTGAGCGCCGTCAGCCGCGCGACCTGCTCGTGAATGCTCTGCGTCCACTCACTCTCACCGCTCTCGATCTCTTGCACCTCATTGGCGGCGTCAATTACAGCCAGCGGCGTCTTGATCTCGTGGCTTGCATCGGTAATAAAGCGCTTTTGCTTGCTGTAGCTCTCGACCATCGGTCGAATCACCGCGCCCGAGGCACCCGCCACAATTGCCAACACCGCCAGCCAGCCAATGCAACTGATTGCCACGCTCGCGCTCAAAAACGAATAAAAGCTTGCAAGCTCGCGCGAGCAGTCCACGAACACATAGGTGGTCTCATCGTCTTGAACGTCGGTCGTATAGCGATAATTGCCAGAAAAACCCGAGACCCAACCCTTGGAATGCAACTTGGCGGCAATACTGGCGGCGCGCTTGGCACCCACCGCGGCAATGCGGGCCGTATTGACATCGGCAACCTGTCCGGCGTCAATCGTCACCGTAAAGTAGCGCGTGTCGAAGGGAGACTCCGCCGTCATGCCTTCGAAGTGTCTGATGCGAACGCCCGCTTGGCTATCGCCGGCGTCCTTGCCATTAGCGGGCTCGGCTTTAGGCTCGTCCCCCCAATCGATACCGTCCTTGCCCGCCAGAATATAGTCCAGGCGAGCGTCGGCCATCTTGCAGACATGCGAATAATTGACGATGTTGATGCCGGCAATGATGAGCGTGAGCACCACGGTCACGGCGCCCATGGCAACGAGGATAAACTTGCGACGCAGGCGGCGGCCCAATGCGTCAGCAGAATTTGCCCGCCCTGCACCACTCGAGGCGGCGTGAAACCACTCCGTCATGCGCTTGCACCACGCGCTCGCGCTCACGCTTATTCGCCTTCCTCGACAACCTCGAGCGAATAGCCCTGGTTGCGCGACGCGCGAATGGCAACGTTGGCACCAAGCGCCGTCAGCTTTTTGCGCAGGTACGAGATATAGACCCACACCACGTTGGCGCCTTCGGGCGCGTCCTCACCCCAAACCTCGAGCATCAGACGTTCAGTGGGCATGCGCGTGCCGGCGTTGCGCATAAAGAGTTCCATAAGCTGAAACTCGCGATTGGCCAGGTGCTCCTCGCCCAAGGGTCCCACAAGCGTGCAAGCCGCCGTGTCGAGGCGCACGTTACCCACGCTGAGCGTCGTGGCGTCAATTGCCGTCGCGGCACGCGTCATGGCACGAATACGCGCAAGCAGTTCCTTGGCGGCAAACGGCTTGGTCAGGTAATCGTTGGCACCGGCATCCAGGCCCTCGACCTTATCGGACACCTCGCTTTTTACCGTGAGCATGATGATGGGCAGTCGCTTTCCGGCGGCGCGTGTACGCTTGAGCACCTCGATGCCGTCCATGCCGGGCATCATGATGTCCAGGATTGCGGCGTCGTAATCGTTGGTGAGTAGATTCTCGAGCGCCGTCAAGCCGTCGAGGGCGGTGTCGACCTCGTAGTCGCTATGTTGAAGAATCGCGGTGAGGGCGCGGGAGAGACCAGGTTCGTCCTCGGCAAGCATCAGCTTCATAGTTGCTCCTTTGGCGCATGGCTCTACAGGTTTCGATACTGCCGATGATAGCGTACCGTCAACCGCCTTAGCGCAGCCTTAGCTGCTCAACCTGCGCGTTTTTAAATACGCAGGATGTGGCTTAGCCAAACTTAAGGCGCACGTGTCGAGCGCTTTGACGCATGCCGGGCGCGAAAGGACAGCGACTCGTCCCTTCGCGGCGCCTTCGTCATGCAAAGTGCCCTGGCGCTATTCCTCGTACGCGCCCTCAAGCCGGAGCAGCCATTCCTTGCGGTCGAGACCGCCGGCATATCCGTTGAGCGATCCGTCGGCCGCGACCACGCGATGGCACGGCACGATTATCGAAATGGGATTACGCGCAACCGCAGCCCCCACCGCGCGAGGAGATACAACGGGGGCCTCGTTTCCCGGCACATGATGTCGAGCCGCAACACGCTGGGCGATCTCGCCATACGTAGCGACCTCGCCACGCGGGATAGAAAGCAGCTCAAACCAAACCTCGCGCTGAAACGCCGTACCAATCAAATGCAACGGCGGCGTAAACCGAGGCTCCTGCCCCGCAAAATAAGCATTCAGCCAAGCCCATGAACGCTCAAGCACCGAAGAGGCCACACCATTTGCCGGACTCACCGACGACATGCCACCGGTACCGGAAACCGCGTCGGCGCCTTCAACATGTTCGGGGTCTTCCCGGAGAAGCGTGGAACCAAAGTGCTCCTGCCCCTCAAACCAAAGCCCCGTCAAACCGCGGCCATCAGCGGCAAGCAGGATTTCGCCCAAAGGCGAAGCAAACGTCGTCGTGACCACCAGCGGCTCCTTTCAAAACTCCGTAACATGATACCGCGAATTGTGCAGACAACCCCCGCGGATACGTCCGAGCGTTGCTCAAGCGATGCCACTTTCCCCAACCAAGCGAAGAAGGCGCAG
>CAKUGX010000004.1 GCA_934654765.1 uncultured Collinsella sp.
TGGTGCCGATGACCTGGATCGTCGCCTGAATCACGTTGGCAAAGCTGTTGTTGAGCGCCTCGGAGACGGTGTCGACATCGTTGGTGAAGAAGCTCATGATGTCGCCCGAGCGCGTGCTGTCGAAATAGCTGAGCGGCAGCGTCTGGATGTGCGCGAACAAGTCGCGGCGGATGTCGGACACAACACGCTGGGCTGCGCGCACCATGATTTGCGAATAGCCCAGGGCCGAGAGCACGCCCGCGGCGTAGATAGCGGCTGTAAAGAGTACCTGCTTGGTGAGCAGCTCCTCCCCGCCTGTAGCCAGACCGTTGACGATGGGGCGCACCATATAGGTGCCGGCAAGGCTCGCGATGGCGGCGATAGAGGCGAGCACGCCCACCGCCAGCAGCGAGAACTTGGCGTGGCCCATATAGCTGAGCAGGCGGCGGAGCGTCTGCCCCAGATTGGCCGGGCGAGCCTGAGCGGATGTCTTAGGCATGGCGCTCACCTCCTTTCTGAGCCTGAAGCGATCCGCACGCGACGGAGGAAATCGGATCATCCGCGCCGTCGGCGTCGCCCGTATCGTCGTCACCGTCGTCCGCATCCCCCGCGAACTCCATCTGCGAGGCGTAAATCTCCTGGTAGATGTTGTCATCCGCCAGCAATTCCTCATGCGTGCCCACGCCGTGAACACGGCCGTCGTCCAGCACCACAATGCGATCTGCATCCATCACGCTCGCGATGCGCTGGGCGATGATGATCACGGTCGTATCGGGTATCCGCGCGATGTGCTCGCGGATCTTGGCGTCGGTCGCCATATCGACCGCGCTGGTGGAGTCATCAAAAATGAGCACGCGCGGATGCTTGAGCAGCGTGCGCGCGATGCACAGGCGTTGCTTCTGTCCGCCCGAAACACCGGCTCCGCCCTGGCCCAACTCGCCATCCAGCCCGCCGATGCGGTCCAGGAACTCGTCCACACACGCCGCATGGCAGGCACGCAGCAGTTCCTCGTCGGTGGCATCGGGTGCGCCCCACTGCAAGTTTTCGCGCACGGTGCCCGTAAACAGCACGTTCTTTTGCAGCACAATGCCCACGGCGTCGCGCAGGGCGGCCAGGTCGTAGTCGCGCACGTCACGCCCGCCCACGAGCACGGCGCCCTCGGTCGCGTCGTACAGGCGCGCGATGAGCTGCACGAGCGAGCTCTTGCCCGAACCCGTGCCGCCGAGCACGCCCACCGTGGAGCCCGGCTCAATACGAAGGTCGATATGCTCGAGCACGTCCTCGGCAGCATCCGCGCGGTACTTAAACGACACGTCGTGGAACTCAACGCTTCCGTCGGCGACCTCACGCACCGCCGCGTCTGCCGCAGGTGCCTGGATGAGCGATTGCTCGTCAATCACCCGCGAGATGCGCTCCACGCTGGCGAGTGCGCGCGTGAGCAGCAAAAACACGTTGGAGATCATCATGAGCGAGTTCATGATCAGCAGCACGTAGCTCATAAAGCCCGTGAGCGAGCCCACGCCGAGCTCGCCGGCAAGAATCATGCGACCGCCGATCCAAAGAATGGAAAGCGCCGCCACGTACATCGACAGCTGAAACACCGGCAGGTTGAGCACGGCGTTGCCAAAGGTCTTCGTCGCGGTACGCGCAAGCTCGGTATTGACGGCATCGAACTTGGCCTCCTCGTGCTCGGCACGCACGTACGCCTTGACGGCGCGCACGGCGGTGAGGTCCTCCTGCACCACACCGTTAAGATGGTCCATCGAAGTCTGCAGCTGACGGTAGAGCGGGCTCACGCGGTAGGTGATGACGCCCAGCACAATCGCCAGCACGGGCAGGATGATCGCGAAGACCATGGCAAGCGGACGCGACAGCACCAGGGCATAGACCAGGCCGACGATGAGGGTCACCGGCCCGCGCACCATGGGGCGAAAGCCGTTGCCGATGGCATTTTGGATGACGGTGATGTCGGTGGTCATGCGGGTGACAAGCGAGCTGGCATCGTAGTTGTCCAGGTTGCCAAAGGCGAGCGTCTGAATCTTGCGATACTCGGCCTCGCGCAGGTTGGCACCCAGGCCCGAGGCCACGCGTGCGGATGTGCGTGCGTAGCCCAGGCCCAGTACCAGCGAAAATGCGGCACACACCAGCATGCACGCGCCTTGCAACAGCATGTAGTTGACGTCACCCGTGGGCACGCCCACGTCGATGATATTGGCCATGATGACTGGGATAAACAGCTCGAACGCGGTTTCGACCGAGACGAACATCACGCCGAGAATGGCATCGCGACGGTATGCCCCCAAATAGGAAAACAAGATTTTGAGATTGCGCACGCAGCTTCATCCCCCATCAAACGTTGTTCGCAAACGCTCGTATTATTGCGCGCCGGGCGGCAGTGTCAAGTGTTCCGAAATCGATTTCTACAAGGCTGGCGCAGGCGCTAAGCCCGCGCGGCGCGTGGCCGTATTCAAATGGAAATGATTGAAGGCGCGATTTTTTCGCCCCACCGGCAACATGGACCTTGACTCTACAATCGTTGTAGGGTTTTCACTACACTGGTACGCAAACGAACCAAGCCAGAAAGTGCCCTGCCCATGGAACACGACCTCACACGCGGCAACGTCCTCAAGACCATCGCGGTCTTCGCCCTGCCCTATATGCTCTCGTACTTTTTGCAGATGCTCTACGGCATGGCCGACCTGTACTTTATCGGGCAGTTTAGCGGCGCCGCCGGCATCACCGCCGTGGGCAATGGCGCGCAGACGCTCTATATCATTACCGTGACGCTCGTGGGCCTGGCCATGGGAACAACGGTCATCGTCGGCCACGCCGTGGGCTCGCGACGCTTCGATCGCGCCGAGGCCGCCATCGGCAACACCATCACGCTCTTTATGGGTGTCTCGGTGGTGTTGGCCGCGCTCTTGCTCGCGCTGTGCCCGCAGATCGTGGCGCTCATCGGTACGCCGGCCGAGGCGGTCGAAGGCACTGCCGCCTACCTGCGCATTTGCTTTATTGGCATTCCGTGCATCGCCGCATACAACATCCTCTCGGCCATCTTTCGCGGCCTGGGCGATTCGCGCTCGCCCATGTATGTGATCGGTGTGGCGTGCGCTATCAACATCGCACTCGACTTTCTGTTCATTGGCCGCATGGGACTCGGCCCCGTGGGCGCGGCACTCGGCACGGTGATCGCGCAGACGGCAAGCGTTGCCCTCGCACTCGTATGGCTCAAGAGCCGCCGCACAAACATCCACGTCAAGCGCAGCGACCTGCGCCCCCAGCCCGAAGTGCTCGGCAGCATCCTTAAGATCGGCGTGCCCGTGGCCGTCCAGGATGGCTGCATCCAGGTGGCGTTTATGTTCATCACCGTCATCGCCAACCACCGCGGCCTGGTCGATGCCGCCGCCGTAGGCCTGGTCGAAAAGATGATCAGCTTTTTGTTCATTGTGCCGAGTTCCATGGGCGCCACTGTCAGCGCGCTCACGGCGCAAAACGCCGGCGCGGGCAAGGGCGACCGCGCGCGTCAGGTGCTCAAGGACACCATGACCATCTCGGTGGTGTACGGTTGCCTGATCACGGCGCTCATGTGGTTGGTGGCACCGGCGTTTCTCGGCTTTTTTGCCAAGGACGCCGCGGTGGTCGCAGCCGGCACCGGTTATATGCGCAGCTATATTTTCGACGCGATCTTCGCCGGCATCCATATTTGCTTTAGCGGCTTTTTCGCCGCGTACGGCAAGAGCTACATCGGCTTTGCGCACAACGTGCTGGCCGTGGCGCTCATTCGCGTGCCGGGCGCGTGGCTGTTGTCGAGCATGTTCCCCGACACACTGTTTCCCATGGGCATCGCCTCGCCGTGCGGGTCGATTCTGTCGGCGGTCATTTGCGTGGTGGCGTTTACGGTGCTCAACCGCCGCGGTGCTTTTGACAAGTTGGTGGCGTAGCGGGGCGGCACGAGTCCGGCGACCCTGTCCCGTTTTCTGCCGAAAGGAACAATCCCGTGACCGATACATCCAGCGAACATTCCGACGGCCTGCTCCGCATTGGCGAGGTCGCGCGTCTGTTTAACCTAAGCGTTGGCACGCTGCGCCATTACGAGCAGATGGGCCTGCTGGAACCGGCACGCATCGACCCCGCGAGCGGCTACCGCTACTACGGAGCACGACAGCTCTCCACCCTCAACACCATCAGCCACCTGCGCGTTCTCGATTTGCCGTTGGCTCAGATTCGCGAATTTGTGACCACGCGCGACGTGGACCTCATGCAGCGCCAACTCGCCCAGCAGCAGGAGCTTATCGAACGTAAACGCCGTGAGCTGGAACGCGTCTCACGCAAGATCGACAACCGGCTTGCCTTGTTGCGAGGCGCATTGGATGCTGAGCTCGATACCATCTACGAGGTCAACGCGCCCGAACTTCGTTGCGCCGTGCTGCGCGAACGCGTCAACCCCACCGATGCCTATGCGCTGGAGTGGCAGATTCGCCAGCTGCAAAAAGGACAGCACGAGACCTTCGTCTTCCTTGGCAATCTGGGTGTGGGCATCGCGCCCGAGCGCATTGCCACCGGTGACTTTGATGGCTACGACGAGGTCTTTCTGCTGCTCGATGACACGGATGACTACCTGGGCGATGTCGAGGTACGTCCTGCCGCACGCTGCCTGACCGTAAGCTTCCGCGGCACGCACGGACAGGCGGCCCCGCGCTACGAGCGCCTGCTCGACTACATGCACGAGCACAACCTGGCCCCCGTCGGCCCCTCGCGCGAGATCGCCCTCATCGACGACATCATCAGCGACGACCCAGCGACCTACGTAACGCAGATCACGGTGCCTGTTACGGTCTCCTAATAAAACCGCCCGGAAAGAGTCGAACTTTCCGGGCGGTTCTTCAATTTGTCTATCGATGCCTTAAACCTGGGGCACCTGACCGGTAGCGAGAATCTGCTCGAGCGCGTCCTCATCCAGCACGGGCACACCCAGCTGCTCGGCCTTGGTGAGCTTGGAGCCCGCCTTGGGACCGGCGACCAAGTAGCTCGTCTTCTTCGACACGCTGCCCGAGACCTTGGCGCCGAGCACCTTGAGCGCGGCACCCGCCTCGTCGCGTGTGCGGTTTACGAGCGTACCGGTCAGCACAAACGTCAGGCCCGCAAGCGGCTGCGCGTCGGCGAGCTCGCCCGCTACGCCGGCATCGGCTGCGGCCTTTGCATGCGCGGCGCCCAAGTCAACCTCGAGCGACAGGCCTGCCTGACGCAGGCGCTCCAGCACGGCGAGGTTCTCGGGCACGGCTAGGAATTGCTTGACGCTCGCCGCGATCTTGGGACCGATGCCCTCACACTCGGCGATGTCCTCTTCGCTCGCCAAGATGAGCTTGTCAATCGACAGGAATCGCTCGGCGATGACCTCACCCACGCTTTTGCCCACGTGGCGGATACCCAGGGCAAACAGCACGCGCCCGAGCGGCTGACTCTTGGACTTGTTGAGCTCGGCGACAATCTTCTCGGCCGTCTTGAGACCCACCGGAATGGGGTCGCCCTTCTTAACGCCCTTTTTGCTGTTGGAGCTCGCATACACGCGGCCCGTATCCAGGCCGGCGATGTCATCGACCGTGAGCTGGTAGAAGTCCGCAACATCGTGGATCAGGCCGGCGGCGATCATCTTGTCGACGATCTCGTCACCCAGACCGTCGACGTCCATGCAGCCGCGGCTCACCCAGTGGAGCAGGCGCTCCTTAAGCTGCGCGGGGCAGTCGATGGAGACGCAGCGGTAGGCGACCTCGCCGTCCTCGTGGACCACGGGGCTGCCGCACACGGGACAGACCTCGGGCATCTGCCAGTCAACGCTGTCGGCCGGGCGCTTGTCAAGCACCGGACCCACGACCTCGGGAATGACGTCGCCCGCCTTGTGCACGATGATGGTGTCGCCCTCGCGCACGTTCTTGCGGCGGATTTCGTCAATGTTGTGCAGCGTGGCGCGCGCGATAGTGGAGCCGGCAACCGTCACCGGATCGAACTCCGCGACCGGCGTGAGCACGCCGGTGCGGCCGACCTGAATGCGAATCTCGCGCAGGATGGTCTGCTTTTCCTCGGGCGGGAACTTAAAGGCGATGGCCCAGCGCGGCGCGCGAGCGGTAAAGCCCAGGTCGAGCTGCTGCTGGAAGCTGTCGACCTTTACGACCACGCCGTCGATGTCGTAGTCCAGGTCGCCGCGATGCTCGAGCGCCTGGGCGCAGAACTCGTGGACCTCGGCCGGCGTGGCGCAGCGGGCCACGTTGGGGTTGACGCTAAAGCCGGCGCTACGCAGCCAGTCAAGGAACTCGCGCTGGCTATGGACGTGTAGCGGGTCGGTATCGGCGATGGCGTAGATAAAGGTGGCGAGGTCGCGGCGCGCCGTAACCTTGGGATCCTTTTGGCGCAAGGATCCAGCAGCGGCGTTGCGCGGGTTGGCGAAGGGGTCGCGGCCCTCGGCATCGGCCTCGTCGTTCAGGCGCACAAAGCTGCCCTTGGGCATGTAGACCTCGCCACGCACCTCGATGGCACGCTCGCGATCGGCGCCCATGTGGGCGAGCGCCGGCTCGGACAGGTGCATCGGCACGTCCTTGATGGTGCGCACGTTGAGCGACACATCCTCGCCCGTGGTACCGTCGCCGCGCGTCGCTGCGCGCACGAAGGTGCCATTCTGGTAGGTAAGCGCCACGCCCAAGCCGTCGATCTTGAGCTCGCAGGTATAGGTAACGCTGCCGGCACCGAGCGCATCCTCGGTGCGCTGGAGCCATGCGTCGAGTTCGTCCAGGTCCATGGCGTCGTCCATGGAATACATGCGCGCCATGTGCGTGACCGGTGTAAACTGCTCGCTCACGTAGCCGCCCACGCGCTGGGTATAGCTGTCCGAAGTTACGAGGTCGGGATAGTTTGCCTCGATTTCCCGCAGCTCAACGAGCATTTTGTCGAAAGCGGCGTCCGTGATCTCGGGGGCATCGAGCATATAGTAGCGGTAGGCATGGTAGTCGAGCTCGTGGCGCAACTCGGCGGCGCGGGCCGCCGCCCTGGCGCGGGCATCCGTCGGTGCAGCGGCGTCCGCGGCCGCGGGCGTTTCGGTATCGATGTCCACGCCGTCACCAAACAGGCTCGATTGCTCCATAGCGGCACTCCTTCGCTCGATTTCAAACGGATACAAGAGTACCACCGGTCACGATGGGGCCGAATAGTGGTCTCAAACCGCACCGAATCGGCAGCCGCCAGGCCGGGGTGGACAGTTAGTTCAGATACGTATAAATCTGCGAACCGAATCGAGCTCAAATGGCGCCATTTCACCCCATTTGGTCGTCTCAGAGCGGCCCGATCGGCTTATTTCTCCTTCCGAGCACCCATCAGAGCCCCATTTCCATCCCGAAACAGCTCAAAACGCATCCCAGACTGCCCCAGATTTATACGTATCTGAACTAACTGTCCAGACCATTCCGAACCGAGCTCCTCGCCAGCTCAAACTGATCCGTTTTCCTCCGTCCCCGAGGGATCATTATGGAAAGAGGGGCTGTCCCGCGCATGGCGGGGCGGCCCCTCTGGCTTCGATGTGTGTGAAACGGCTCGCTAGAATCCCTGGCCGTAACCCTGACCCTGGCCCTGGCCCTGCTGGCCCAGCAGCTCCTCCAGGTACTGGCGCAGCTGCTCGTCGGTGATGCCGCCGTTGCCGGTATCAGTCGAGCTGTCGTTCTGCTGCTGGTTCTGCAGCTCCTCGTCGGAGCCCAGCTCGACGGTGACCTTCTTCTCTTCCTTGCCGCGCACGAGCGTGATCTCGACCTTCTCGCCCACCTCGTGGCTACGCAGTGCGATGATCAGGCCATCGGCACTCGTGATCTCGTCATCGCCCAGCTTGGTGATGACGTCGCCCTCCTGGATGCCGGCCTTGGCCGCAGGACCGTCCTCGACGACGCTCGCCACATACGCGCCGCTATCGGTGCTCAGCTTGTTGGTGCGGGCGTTGAGCGCGTTGACGCTCGAGAGCGTGGCGCCCAGGTACGGATGAACCGGCGTCTTGCCGTCGATGATCTGGTCGGCGATGTTCTTGGCATAGTTGACCGGAATGGCAAAGCCAACGCCCGAGCTGGAGCCCGAATAGCTCTCGATGAGCGAGTTGATTCCCACGAGCTCGCCGTTATCGTTGACGAGCGCGCCGCCGGAGTTGCCCGGGTTGATGGCGGCATCGGTCTGGATCATGTTGGCATAAATGGTGTTGCCGCCGGTGGAGCTCATGGCCGTGGAACGATACAGCGCCGACACGATACCGGTGGAGACGGACTGCTCGTTGCCGAACGGCGAGCCGATCGCCATGACCCACTCGCCCACGTTGAGCTTGGAGGAGTCGCCGATCTCAATCGGGGTGAGCTTGGAGGCGTCGGCATCCTCGAGCTTGATGACGGCCAGGTCGCTCGAGGCATCGTTGCCCACGAATTCGGCCTCGTAGGTGGTGCCGTCGTCCATGGTCACCACGTACTGGTCGTAGCCGTCGACCACGTGGTTGTTGGTGAGGATATGGCCCTCGGTGTCGAGCACCACGCCCGAGCCAACGCTGCCCGAGCTGTCCGACTCGTCGGCAGACTGCGAAAGCGAACTGCCCTGGCTGCCGCCCGAAGTAGCGGTAATGGAAACCACGGAGGGCAGCGCCTTGGCGGAAACGGCCTCGGCCAGCGTGGTGTCCTCGGAATCGATGGTGATCTTTTGCGTCGAAGAACCCGAAGCGCCCGCCGTCACGGCATTCTTGCCGCCGCCGATATCGAGCGTGCCGCTCATGATAAGCGCGATGACCAGCAGGGCGCCGCATGCGCAGCCGGCGAGCGCCGTAATGAAAATCGGCAGCTTTTTGGTCTTGGTCTTGACCACCGTGTGCTTGTTCACGACCTGCTGGCCACCCAGCGGCTGGCCGGTCTGCGTGTCGTAGGCCTGCACATAGGGAATGTTGTTGCCACCGGCAGGCGTCGACTCCACCTGCACGCGCGGCTGTTGCTGAGTCTCGCCGGCGTTGCCCGCGTCCTGGGGACGCTGGGAATCGTACTCGCTCATAGCTGCGATCCTTTCGTCAAATAACCAAAGGCCCACCAAACATGTGGCGGGCCATCATTGTTCACGTTGAGTTGTACCCCAATATGCGGGTGCGCGTGTATGAGAACGCAATCTTTTAGGAAGGCTTAAGTTCTGTTGCAAACCCGAAAGGCACCAGCACCTGCGGCAAAACCACCACAAAGGTGCCTGTCCCCTTTGTGGTGGAAATCTAGTCCTTAAACAGATAGCCCACGCCGCGGACGGTGGTGATGTGCGCCGCGATCTGCGGGCCCACCTTGGAGCGGATGCGTCGGATGTGCACGTCAACGGTACGCGTGCCGCCGCAGTACTCAAAGCCCCACACGCGGTGCAGCAGCACCTCGCGGCTGTAGGCGCGGTTGGGGTGCGTCGCCAAAAAGCTCAGCAGCGAGTACTCCATCAGCGTCAGATCGATGGGCTCATCGTCGAGCGTCACCTGGTAGGTAGCCAGGTTGATCTCGAGGTTATCGATGTTGAGCACGTCGTCGGCGGTGACGGTCTCCTCCTCGCCCATGAGGCGCTGCGCACGGGCCTTGAGCTCATTGGGCGTCGCCGTGGGGCATACGAAGTCGGCGTGGGCGTGATTCGGCAGGCGCAGGGTGCCGAGCGCCTCGTCGTCAACGATCACCAGCATGGGAACGCCGCCGCGATCGTCGAGCCACTTGGCAATCTGATCGATACGGTCGCTGCGGATACCGTCGGAATCGAGAATCAGCAGGTCAAAGTCGTGCGCCGCAGTCGGCGAATCGGGGGTGGCCAGGCTCACCTCGACACCCAAGGTGGTCGTCAGGCTGCGGGCAAACTCGTGGAAGCGCGTCGTGCGCGCCATGAACAGGGCACTCTTTTCGGACATATCGGCCTCCAAAGATATGAGCTCAATCGTACTGGGACAAGCCAGCGCGATTAGGAGTTCGCCAGGTAGTGCTTGATCTCCCACTGGGTGATCGTGGACTCAAACTTATGCCACTCGTCGCGCTTCTTTTTGAGGAAGAAGCTGTGGATGTGCTCGCCGAGGGCATCCTTCATAAACTGCGAGTCCTCAAACACGTCGAGCGCCTCTTTGAGCGAGCGCGGCAGCGGCGTGTAGCCGGCCTCGAGCATCTGACGGTCGGTGAGCTTGAGCGTCTCGGCCGTGGCCTCGGGCGGCAGCTCCAGCTTGCGCTCGATACCGTCGAGACCAGCCGCCAGCGTGACGGCGTTGACCAGATACGGATTGGCCATGGGGTCGGGGCTGCGAAGCTCGATGCGCGTGGACAGCTGCTTGCCGGGCTTGTAGACCGGGATGCGGACCATGCTCGCACGGTTACGCAGGCCCCACGTGGCGTACTGCGGCACGGAGTCGCCGCCGGTGGTGATGCGCTTGTACGAGTTGACGGTGGGGTTGGTGATGGCGCTGATCTCGCGCGCGTGCGCCAGGATACCGGCCATGTAGTGCTTGGCGACGTCGGAGAGATGGTACCTCTCGTCGTCCTCGCCCCAAAAGACGTTGTTGCCGTCGTGGTCGAACAGCGACTGGCACAGGAACATGGCGCTGCCGTCCTCGCCCGCCAGCGGCTTGGGCATAAAGGAGGCGTGGCAGCCGCTCTCGTAGGCCTGCTGCTTAATGATGAGCTTGGCCGTGGTGATGGCGTCGGACATGCTCAGGGCCTCGGCGTGACGCAGGCTCATGCCGTGCTGCGAGCGGCCGGCGGCGTGGAAGGTGTACTCCACGGGCACGGACATCTTCTCGAGCGTGAGGACCGTGTTGCGGCGCAAGTCGCGGGCGGCGTCGCTCACCGAAAGATCGAAGTAGCCCACGTTGTCGAGCGGCTCGGGCGTATGCTCGTCGGGAAAGTAGTAATACTCCAGCTCGGCGCCCACGTTGAGCAGGTAGCCGGCTTTCTCGGCCTTGTGGAACATGCGGCGCAGGGCATCGCGCGGGTCGCCGGCGAAAGGCTTGCGGTCGGGAGTGCACACGTCGCAGAACACGCGGGCGACGCCGTTGTGGCTCGGGCGCCACGGCAAAATCTGGAAGGTCGAGGCATCGGGGAACGCGAGCATATCGGCTTCCTCGGGCGTGGCAAAGCCCTCGATGGCCGAGCCGTCAAAGCCAATGCCCTCCTCAAAAGCGACCTCGAGGTCCTCGGGGCTGATGGCAAAGTTCTTGAGGCGACCGAGAATGTCGACAAACCACAGACGCACAAAGCGGATGTCACGCTGCTCTACAGAGCGGAGTACGTAATCGATGTTCTGCTGGTTCATGTCGCTCCCCTTTCTTTCGGGCGGGTTTCGACTGTTCTATATCGCAGATACTATCGCAGAAAAATGTTTCCGCAGGGTTAAAGCGTGTCCGGCGCTCAAAAAACGTGCGAGGGCGGGCCGGCGCGGGCCAGCGGGTTAGCGCGAAGTGGAGGCTCGGGACTCGATGTGGCCGGGGATCTCGATGTGCTTGGGCGCGAGCCTTGCGGCCTCGCCTACCGTGGTGGTGACGACGTCGATGCGCTCGGACAGACGCTCGACAACGCGCTCGGCAATCGCCAAGGTGTCCTGCGCGGCTGTAGTCACGCCGCCAAAGAGCACGTGGTTCCAAGGGTAGTCGTCGAACGTCGCGATCTTTAGACCCGCCGGCAGCGAGGGGCCAAGCTGGGCCAGTGCCTCGGTCAGGCGCAAGAAGACCAAGCCGTTGACGGCGATAAGGCCAAGCTTTTTACCTGCGTAATCGCGGATGGTCTCATCCAGGCGACTGATACCCTCGGCGCCACCGTCGGCCAGCGTGACGACCTCGCCGGCAAGACCGCGGCGCGAGAGCTCGTCGGTAAAGGCCTCGGCGCGCTCGCGGCGGACGGGGCTGTCGTCGCTTGCCTCGGTGAGCAGGCACAGGCGCTCGCTACCCGCGGCAGCCAGGGCGTCGACCAGGCCGGCGACCAGCTCGCGGTTGTTAGACGTCACCAAGTCGATGCCGCCGTCCTCGATGTCGCGGTCGAGCAACACGACCGGCAGGCGCCCCGCAGCTGCGGCGATCGCCTCGTCGTTGCCGCCGCAGGTGTTGACGACCAAGCCGTCCACACCCGCGTCGATGAGCCTGGTGAGCGACTCGGCCTCCTTGGCAGGGTCGTTGCCGCTGATGGCCGTCATAAGCGAGCAGCCGCGCGCGGCGGCGCTGGCGGAAAGGCCCTCGAGCATGGCGCTCGAGAACGGGTTGGCGATGTCGGCCA
This sequence comes from uncultured Collinsella sp., assembly GCA_934654765.1. GTDB lineage: Bacteria > Actinomycetota > Coriobacteriia > Coriobacteriales > Coriobacteriaceae > Collinsella. The sequence goes on from CAKUGX010000004.1 coordinate 12,243, forward strand.
GGATCACGCCGATGAGGTTGGTGCGCGAGCTGCGCAGGTTGCGCGCGGCGGCGCGGGGACGATAGCCCGTGCGCTCGATGACCTCGGCGATGCGGGCACGGGTCTCCTCGGTCATCTGCCCAGGGCGGTTGTTGAGGTAGCGCGAAACGGTGGCCGGGCTCACGCCCGCCTCGGCGGCAATGTCTTTGATTCTCATCTGCGCCATGGCGCACCCCGTTTCCCATGTGTCGGCAATCTTAGCCATTTTAGGCATTTTTTTAAAAATCTCGCTTGCAAAACGCTGTAGGTGAGTATACTACAACTCGAAACGAAACCGATTTCGTAAACCGATTTCGGCAAGCGTTGGCACGGAGGTGCAAAGATGCACCCTACCGTCTTGGCACCTGCGTGCCAACGCCATAGACAAGGTGTACGCACAAGCAAGAAGGAGCTACGCGACCATGGGTAAAACGGTTCTTACCTTCGGCGAGATCATGATGAGGCTCTCGCCCAAAGATCACCTGCGCATCGAGCAGGCCACCGAGTTCGACGTCCGCTACGGCGGCGCCGAGGCCAACACCGCGCTTTCCCTGGCCTACCAGGGCGACAAGGCCGCTTACGTTTCCGTCGTTCCGGCCAACCGCCTGGGCGAGTGCGCCCTGCGCTCGCTGAAGGTCTACGACGTCGACACCACGCGCGTCGTGCGTCAGGGCGACCGTCTTGGCTCCTATGTGTTTGAGGTCGGCGCCTCGCAGCGCGGCAACGGATGTGTCTACGACCGCAAGTACTCTGCCATCAACATGGCCAAGCGCGACGTCTTTGACTGGGACGAGATCCTCAAGGGCATCGACGTCTTCTACTTCTCCGGCGTGACGCCCGCCGTCTCCGACGAGATGGCTGCCGCCTGCAAGGATGCCCTCACCGCCTGCCGCGCCAAAGGCATCACCACCGTGTGCGACGTGAACTATCGCGGCAAGATGTGGTCGCCCGAGAAGTCGCAGGCCACCATGAAGGAGCTCCTGCCGCTCGTCGACATCTGCATCGCCAACGACGAGGACGCTCCTGCCGGTCTCGGTATGACCTGCGTCTCCGGCTCCCTTGCCCACGGCATCGAGGAGCGCGACACCTACGTCGAGATGGCCCGTCAGATCTGCGCCGAGTACGGCTGCAAGAAGGTCGCCTCGGTCGTCCGCAACATCTCCTGCGTCGAGCGCTCCATCTGGATGGGCATGCTCTATGACGCAGAGAGCGGCAAGCACTGGTTCTCCCCTGCTCACGATGTGCACGTGCTCGAGGGCGTTGCCGCCGGCGACGCTTTCAACGCCGGCCTCGTCCATGCCCTCATCAACGACTTCGATCCGCAGGCTGCCGTCAACTACGCCATCGCCGCTTCGATCCTCAAGCTCACCATCAAGGGCGATTCCAACCTGGTGACCGCCGACGAGATCGCCGCCGTGGCCAACGCCGCCGACGGTGGCACCCGCGTCGCCCGTTAATTCGTTCCCCATTCCGCGGGCTGCAGTTTCCCATACCCATACCTCTGCAGCCCGCTCCCCGATTCCTCCGGTCGGGCAAAACCACCAGTCCCATTCCGGTTTTGCCTGGCATTTCCTACACGACTGGTCGCGCAGCCGGTTTTGGAATTGCTTGTAACCCCAAGCAGTGCCTCCGATAACCAGTCCAAAACCGGCTCATGACCAGCCCTTTTAGCAATTACGCGCACTCGCGCGCCGCACATCGAAAGGAACATCATGTTCGATCAGTTCTACACCACGCTTGAGTCCCTGGGCATCGTGCCGGTCGTCGTGCTCGACAAGGTCGAGGACGCCGCTCCGCTCGCCCATGCCCTGATGGCCGCCGGTATGAAGTCCGCCGAGGTCACCTTCCGCACCGCTTGCGCCGCCGAGTGCATCGCCGCTATGGCCGAGGCCGAGCCCGAGATGTGCGTGGGCGCCGGCACCGTCCTGACCGTAGAGCAGGTTGAGAAGGCCCGCGCCGCCGGTGCCAAGTTCATCGTCTCCCCGGGTTACAACGAGGACGTCGTCAAGCACTGCATCGACATCGACCTGCCCGTGCTGCCCGGCACCGTGACCCCCTCCGAGGTCACCGCTGCCGTCAACCTGGGCCTCAAGGTCACCAAGTTCTTCCCCGCGGCTCAGTACGGCGGCCTTAACACCATCAAGGCCCTCGCTGCTCCGTTTGTCGGCCATCGCTTTATGCCCACCGGCGGCGTGAGCACCGCAAACGTCGAGGAGTACCTGAGCTCCTCCGCCATCATCGCCTGCGGTGGCACTTGGATGGTCAAGCCGGCTCTGTTCGCCGACGGCGACTTCTCCAAGGTCGAGCAGATCGCCCGCGAGGCCATGGACGTCGTCAAGAAGGTCCGCGGCTAGTAAGTTGCTCTCTATCGTGGGGGGCGCGACCTAGACCGCGCCCCTTTTTTGAAGCGGCTCGGAAGCGTGCCGTTTCCGTCACGGACAAGAACCGAAACCGTCTTGTATGCTGATAGAACGTGACGGAAGCGACACGCCCCCGAGCCGCTTTTTCTTGACCGATTAAACTCTTCAACATAGCCCAGAGCGCCAAAACAAATGCGGTGCCGTCTGGAGGAATCGACCCCTTGCTTCCGGTCTGTTCCTCCAAACGGCACCGCATCTTTGTGCCCCGGCCATGCCCCAACGCAGTTGCGGTGAAATAGGGACTGTTTGCGCCACCTGGGCCGCAAAACAATCCCTATTTCACCGCAACTTATGAGGGGATAGATTAGATGGACGAATCTTTGGACAGTTCAAAGTAATCGGGATGCAGGGCGATAACTGGGCCCTGCTCCTCGGGCATTAGATGCAGGTGCGTCTGCGCCAGATAGCTCGCCGCATCGGTGTCGCCTTCCTTAATGGCCTCGAGGATTCGTCGGTGTTGCCGACGAATCGGCTCCCAGTCCAGATCCTGCGACACCGCACGCAGCCAGTTGTAGCGCTCAAAATGCGTGTTGATGCTCTTCATCCAATCCCACAGCATCTGGCGACCGGCAATCTCAAAGCACGTCTCGTGGAACAGGTTGTCCAGGTCAAAGAAGCGACGCGTCTCGCTGTGGTCGAGCGACTCTGACTCGGCAAGGATTTGCTCAAGCCGGTGCTTTTGCTCGGGCGTGGCAGCAGAGCAGCACTTAATGAGCACGCTCCTCTCAAGCTTCTCGCGCAAAAAGCAGGCGTTCTCGGCACGCTCCATGCTAATTTTTGAGACATAGGTGCCGCTCTTGGGGCGCGTTTCCACCAGCTCCTGCTCGCGCAGGCGCACAAAGGACTCGCGGATGGGCGTGCGCCCGATCCCCGTCTCCTTTTCCAGACCAATCGCCGAAAGGCGCGTGCCGGGCTTGAGCTCGGCATAGATGATCTTGGAGCGCAATGCGTTGTATGCCTGGTCTTGCAGACTCTGATAATGCTGGTGCTGTTCCATAAAGCCCTCGGATAAACCCTCGGTTAGTCGAATACCACCATGCAATACTATCGCATCCCCCGCCTCCGCAGTTGCGGTGAAATAGGGACTGTCTGCGCCTCCTGGGCTGCTAAACAATCCCTATTTCACCGCAACTTAAGGGGGAATGGGCTGAATGGTCGGGAGATGATTGCCGTTGTTGCAGGAGAAAAGCAAGGCCCAAAGACGGTTATCCTAGAACCGTCTTTGGGCCTTGCCGCAAGTGCGTTCTATAAAAGCAATCCACTCAAGCCTAGATAAACAGGCTCAGGATCAGAACCATGATCAGGCCAACAACAGAGTTGACGAGCTCAAGCAGGCCCCACGTCTTGTACGTGTCCTTCATCGACAGACCAAACGACTGCTGGAACAGCAGATAGCCGCCGTCGTACATGGGCGTAATGGTGTTGGATGCGCAAGCGCAGACGAGCACTGCCAGCACCGGGTTAATGCCAAACTGTGCAACCATCGGCGCCACAACGCCAGCAGCAGTAATGGCCGAGACGGTACCCTGACCGGTAAGCAGGCGAAGAACAACCGTAATCACCCAGGCGAGAATCAGCGGAGACACCGGCATCAGGCTCACCATATCGGCGAGGGTCGCGCCAACGCCAGAGGTAATGATGACCTGCTTCATGATGCCGCCGGCACCAATAACGAGCAGCACGTTCGCGACGCCCTTAATGGCATCAGACATAGAACTCGAGATCTCGCCGCCATCCATACCGCGCGTGTAGCCATAGGCCACCATGGCGAGAATCATCGTGATAAGCATGGTGATATCGGCGCTGCCGATGCAGCTGGCAAGGTCGTAGGCAAAGCAGCCCTCGCCTACGGTGTTCTTAACAATCGAAGCACCAATCATGATGATGGCGGGAAACAGCGGCACCAGAATGGAGAGCCAAAACGGCGGCAGCTCCTCGGCAGGCTTACGCTCAGCCGGCTTCATAACGTTGCCGAGCGGCATGTCATCAAGACCGGGAATAACGTGGCACAGCAAAAGGCCAGAGCAGATAAGCGTCGGGATGGTGACGATCAGGCCAAAGATGTAAACAGGCGGGACCTCGGCACCAAAGGCGCTCACCAGAGCCATGGGACCAGGCTGCGGCGGAAAGAGGGAGTGGCCCATCGTGGTGCCAGACACCGCCGGGATAATCAGGCGCATATAGGGAATATCGGCCTCTTTTGCGATGCTGATGACGAGCGGGGTAACAATGAGAAACGCTACCTCGTAGAACATACTCATACCAAAGATGACACCGATGATCAGCAGCGCGACGGGCAACAGCTTAATGCCGAGCTTATCGACGATGGTATCGGCAATCTGCTGTGAGGCGCCCGAATCGGTCATCAGCTTTCCGATGGCGGCACCAAAAATGATGATAAGCGCGAGCGACTTGAGCGTTCCGCCGAGTCCGTCTTCCATGGTGGCAACGAGGTCGCCCACAGAAATACCGTCGGCAAGGCCGATAAAGATGGCGGAAAGGATGAGCGCGATGATGCTGTTAATCTTAAATTTAACGATCATGGCAACCAGCAGGACAACGCCCACCAGCACCCAAAGGAGTGAAACAACTCCCGCATCCATAATTAAACTCCTCTAACGAGTTATGCAATTGTGCGTTTTGCAATACAGGGGGATACCCCAAGCGCCTTACAGGTTGGCGATGATTGCCTTGGCGATCTCGTCGTACTGAGCCGGCTCGAGCGTGACACGGCCGGGGTTCATGGCAAACACGTCGCCGAACTCAAACGAATCATCCTTGTACTTAGGGACGATGTGGACATGCAGGTGATGCATAGTGTCGCCGTAGGCGCCAAAGTTGATCTTGTCGGGGTTGAACGCCTTGTGCAGCGCGGCGGCAACGTGGCGGACGTCGGCCATAAAGGCAGCCGCGTCTTCCTCGGACATGCAAGAAATGTCGTCGACATGCTGCTTGGAGGCAACGATCACACGGCCCTTGTGGCTCTGCTCCTTAAACAAGATGAGCTTGCTGGCAGGCAGGTCGAGCATGGGGATGCCAAAAGCATCCACGAGCGTATTATCGGTCCCGCACATGCAATACGAGCAATCGGTGTGCTGTTCCATGATGGTCCTTTCGATCTGGACAAAAATGAATGTCGCTATTTTTAGCAGGTGCAATCCCCCTGTTTGCACCACCCAAATACGGATAGAGACAACGCATGCGTAGTTGATACGAAATCGGTTTCGTATCAACTTTCGCCATCATACAACTAATGAGTTGTTTCATTTAGGTGAACGTTCACCTTTTCTTTCAAATTTATATTTGCAAATTCTTGTGGTTGAGTATACTAGGCAGCAACGAAACCGATTTCGTTAAGCGTGCGCATCAAGATGCTAAGACGCACCCTACCATCTTGGCATCTTGATGTGCACGCAGCCTCTTTGCTTTCCTCCCGCCTTGCCAAGCCCTTCAGTCCCATTCCGGCAACGCAAGGCATTCCCACATGACTGACCAGGGGCCGGCTCTTCTGCTTGTTAAAAGCAGTGCCTCCGATAACCCTCTTCGCGCCGGCCCAGGTCAGCCTAACTCCTTACAACCGAAAGGACGGCAGCAGTATGCGACCGCTCATTGTAATGAATGGCGAGAACATCGATTGGTGCCACACCGCGACCAGGATGCTCATGTATCTGGTCGGCGTTGCCATTTTGGCCCTCGGCATGAGCCTCCAGACGGCATCGGGCCTTGGCGTGGCCGCCCTCACCTGCTTTGCCACGACCCTGTCCATGCTCACTGGCAAGACGCTCGGTTTTTGGATCACCGTGACCTACGTCGCTTACATTGCAGCCCAATTGGCTATTCTTCGCCGTGAGTTCCAGCCGCGCATTCTGCTCGAGCTCTTTTTCTCCACGCTTATCGGCGGCTTCACCGACTTCTTTATGGCAGTCAATCCTCTGCACCCCACCGCACTCCCCGCGCAGGTCGCGACTATGCTGCTTTCGCTTGCCGTCACCGCGTTTGGCGTAAGCCTGGTGGTCAATATGGGCGTCGTGCCCAACGCGCCGGATGGCCTGGTGCAGGTAATTGCCGAAAAGCTCAAGCGTCGCTTTGGCGATGTTAAGGTCGTATTCGACTGCTCACACGTCGCGGCATCCCTCGCCCTATCACTCGTGCTCATGCACAACCTGGGCGGCTTTGGTGTAACCACCGCTATCTCGGCACTGTTCCTGGGCCACGTCATCAACGTAGCCAATAAGTTGTTCGCCAAGCGCTTTATCCGCATGGCGTTTGGGGAGTAGCGCAGTCGCAAGAGCCCACAAACCGCGCTATACGTTGCTATATCTCGCTATACTTTGCTATATGTTGCTATACTTTGCTATATCTTGCTATAACTTGAGCAGAGGTGGCGCATATGCAGACAAATCCGTTTAAACCTACGGCAGGTAAAACGCCTCCCATGATTATCGGTCGCGAGGATGTACTCGAGGAGTTCAACGAGGGCCTCATCAATGGACCCGGCGCACCGGGGCGCCTGATGCGCATTGCCGGTGTCCGCGGAACGGGTAAAACGGTCCTCCTTGATGAGTGCGCGCGTCTTGCTCAAGATTGCGGTTGGACCGTAATTAAGGAAGTCGCAACCGAAGGGCTCTGCCAGCGCATTCTTGAACAGCTCCAGCCCAAGGTCCAAGCCAAACACGCTAGATTCGAACCCGCTGTCGCCGGTATATCTCTCGGTAGCATAGACATCGAACGAATTGGCCCCTCTTTGCGCGACGCGATGAGGCAGGCAATATCCAAAAATGGCAACGGCCTGCTTATCACCCTCGATGAGGTTCAAGATGCCGAACTCGACGAGGTAGGAACGCTCTCCGTTGCGATTCAACAAATCATCGGTGAAGACCTTGGTATCGCCTTCGTTTTTGCAGGACTACCCTCGATGATCGAAAGCGTCATCAACGGCAAAACACTCACGTTTTTACGTCGCGCGCTCCCCTTTGATCTCAAGGCAGTAGCTGTTACCGAGGTGACGTACTCCCTCGAAGAGACCATCGAAACATCCGGTATGGAGCTCAAGCCAGGCGTCGCCAGCCAACTTGCCGAGGCAACGCAAGGCTATCCTTTTATGATTCAGCTCGTTGGATACTATGCATGGCAGCTAGCGAGACGCGCGCATACGACGATTATTGGAGAAGAAGAGGCCGAGCGTGGCATTGCGACGGCACGCGAACGCTTCTGCGCCATGGTGATTGAGCCCGCGCTGCAGCGCATTCCGCCCACATGTATCGCCTATCTGTTGAGCATGGCATCGTTGGGGCAAACATGTTCGACCAGCATGGTGGCCGACGACCTAAACAAAACGCCTCAGCAGGTGAGCTCCATCCGCAGCCGCTTGCTCAGAGAATCGATTATTGAGGCACCCTCATACGGCAAGGTATCGTTCGCCATCCCCTACATGCGCGACTATCTCAACGATCATAAAGCCGAACTGGAGGCTGAGCTGTAGAGAAGCCCCAGCCCAAAAGACGAAAACCGTTTACGTACGGTTTTAAACCAGACGAAAACGGTTTTCGTCTGGTTTGCGTACGGAAATGAGACGCAAATTTTGCTTTCGTACGGCTGCATGCCAGACGCAAACGGTTTTCGTCCGGCAATGCGTCCGCAATCAAGACGAAAAGGCCCCGAGTTCGTATGAACTCGGGGCCTTTTACCGCGCATCTATGAGAGGAGAATTCGATGCGCCCGGGCGCTACTCCATGTAGCCACCCTGGATGGCGGAAACTGCATGCTCGGTAAAGAACTTGAGCGTGCCGGAGGTATAGCGGTTAGGCTTGGGCTTCCAAGCGGCGCGGCGCTCGGCCAGGACGGCGTCGACCTCGGCCGGCTCCATCTCCTTGCCGGCGATGCCCACGATGGACAGCGAGCGCTCGGGGATGTTGATCTGGATAAGGTCGCCCTCCTCGATCAGGGCAATCGGACCGCCCACGGCAGCCTCGGGCGAAACGTGACCGATGGCCGGGCCCTTGGAGGCGCCGGAGAAGCGGCCGTCGGTAATCAGGGCAATGGAGGCACCGAGCTCGGGATCGCTGGCGATAGCCTCGGTGGTGTAGAACATCTCGGGCATGCCGGAACCCTTGGGGCCCTCGTAGCGAATGATGACGGCGTCGCCGGGCTTGACCTCGTGCGTCAGGACGGCGTGGATAGCGTCCTCCTCGCAGTCGAACGGACGGGCCTTAAGCGTAGCCTGGAACATCTCGCGAGGAACGACAGTGTGCTTAACGACGGCACCCTCGGGGGCAAGGTTGCCGTGCAGGATGGCGATGGAGCCATCGGTGCCGAAGGCCTGGTCGAACGGACGGATGATGTTCTCGCGCTTAAGGTTCCACTTCTCCAGGTAACGACCGCACTTCTCGTAGTAGCCGTTGTTCTTGAGGTCCTCGAGGTTCTCGCCGAGGGTCTTGCCCGTGACGGTCATAACGTCGAGGTGGAGCATCGACTTGATCTCCTCCATGATGCGCGGCACGCCGCCCGCATAGTAGAAGAACTGCGCCGGCCACTCGCCTGCGGGACGAACGTTGAGCAGGTAGTGGGCGCCACGATGCAGACGATCGAAATCGTCGGCGGACATCTCGATGCCAAACTCGCGGGCGATCGCGGGAATGTGCAGCAGCGAGTTGGTGGAGCCGGAGATGGCCCCGTGGACCATGATGAGGTTCTCGAAGGACTCCTTGGTCACGATGTCGCGCGGGCACAGGTTGTGGTCGGAGAGCCACACGGACTGACGGCCGGCCTCGCGAGCGAACTCACGCAGGTCGGAGCTGGTGGCGGGCAGCAGAGCCGTGCCGGGGAGCATAAGGCCCAGGGCCTCGGCGGTAACCTGCATGGTCGAAGCGGTGCCCATGAAGGAGCAAGCGCCGCAGCTGGGGCAAGCGTTGTGTTTGGCGAATTCAAGCTCCTCGCGGGAGATCTCGCCGCGCTCGTAGCGGGCCGAAATAGCCCCGAGCTGCTCCAGGGTCAGCAGGTCGGGGCCGGCGTCCATGACGCCGCCGGTGACGACGATAGAGGGGATGTTGACGCGGCCCATGGCCATGAGGTTCGCAGGCAGGCCCTTATCGCAGCTGGCGACAAAGACACCGGCGTCGAACGGGGTGGCCTTGGCGTGGATCTCGATCATGTTAGCGATCATGTCGCGGCTGGGCAGCGAGTAGTTGATGCCGTCGTGGCCCTGGGCTTCACCGTCGCAGATGTCGGTGCAGAAGTAACGGGCGCCGTGGCCACCAGCCTCGGCAACGCCGGCGCGCACCTCCTCGACCAGCTCAAACAGGCCGGCGGAGCCCGGGTGCGAGTCGCCGAACGTCGACTCGATGATGACCTGCGGCTTGTCCAGGTCCTCGATGCTCCAGCCAGAGCCCAGACGCAGCGGGTCCATCTCGGGGCTGATGGTGCGGAACTTGCCGGAACGCGGCTGCAGCTTGGCGACCAGCTCGGCGGCCTCCTGCTGAATCTGCTCTTTGGTCTTCTCGTCCATGGTGTACTCCTTTGGTTTAAGGCTTACTTGGTTTGGTATCGATTGATGTGACGTGCTGATGTGAAGCGCTGGCTTGCGATTAGGCGAAGAACGAGATTGCCAGGGCGCAGGCGAGGCCCGAAAGACCGATGATCGTCTCCATGATGGTCCAGGACTTGAGAGTGGTCTTCTCGTCGATCTCGAGGAACGAAGAGCACATCCAGAAGCCGGCATCGTTGACGTGTGAGAGTGCCGTGGCGCCGCCGCAGATGGCAAGGCAGATGGCGGCACGCATGAGCACCGAGGCGCCGGCGACCGCAGGCATGGCGGTCATAATGCCCGAAGCCATGGTCATCGAAACGATGGAACTACCGACCGAGGCGCGGACGAGCGCGGCGATGAGGAAGCCGACGACCACGAGGGGCAGCGGGCAGCTCTCGAGCACGGGGCCGATAACCTGGCCCAGACCGCAGTCCTGCAGCATCCAGCGGATGACGCCGCCACAGGCGATGACCAGCAAGATCATGCCGACGGGCTTGAGCGAACGGTCGAGCAGGGCCTTGAGCTCGGCGCCGGTGTAGCCGCGGCGAGCGCCCAGCAGATACATGGCGATGAGCGTGGCGATGGTGAGTGCGACGAACGGCTTGCCCAGGAAAGCGAGAATCGAGGCGACCTCGGCGGGCATGGGAATGTACGAAGACAGCGTGCCCAGCAGGATTAGGCACAGCGGCGTGAGCACGATCGCGAGCACCATGCCAAAGGAGGGAAGCTCCTTGTCGTCGCTCGCACCCTCGGCAGAGGTGAAGTGCTCGGGGACGTCCGTGAAGATACGACCGCCCACGTTGCGGCCCCAGGCGACACCGGCGACAGCCATGGCGATAAAGGCGGTGGGGATGCCGACGAGAATCATGGTGCCCAGGTCGACGCCGAGCGTACCGGCAACGAGGACCGAGCCGGCCGAAGGCGGCACGAAGGCATAGCCGGCTGCCAGTCCCGCGAGCAGGGCAATGCCATAGTAGAGGGTCGACTTTTTGGTCTGCGATGCCACGCTAAACGCGAGCGGGATCAAAACGACCACGCCGGCCTCAAAGAACACCGTGGTGCCGATGACCAGACCGGTGATGCCCAGCGCCCAGCTAGAGTGGCCCTGACCAAAGGTATCGATAAAGGTCTGGGCGATCTTCTTGGCGCCGCCGCTCTCCTCCAGGATCTGACCAAACATCGATCCCAGGCCAATGAGCAAGGCGATGTTTTGCAGCGTGGTGCCCACGCCCTTGGTGACGGTGTCTGCCACCAAATCGAGCGGCATGCCCGCGCCGATGCCGATCGCGAGCGCCGAGACCATCATCGACAGCACGGGGTGCAGCTTGAACTTAATGATGAGCGCAAGCAGCAGCGCGATGCCCACGATGGCGGCAATGACGAGCCTGGTGGGGTCTGCCATAAACGTTGGGTCTGACATCTTTCCTCCAATTCATCAGACCTTTTGAATTCGGCTAGAACTATAGCGTGTTTTAAATAGGTCTGATGTTTCAATAGGGAACTTTTTTGAAATACATCTGATGTATTTTCGCGAACGGTCGGTTTTTGACGGTGAACGGTAGTTATTGTTCGTCGATCGTGGGAGCAGCGATCTGCGTCCCATCGTTGATGGGCTAGAATAGCTCTGATGAATTCTTAGACGTGAGGTGAAGCGTGGCACGAGCCGAGTCGGGACTCCCCGAGCAGATTGCAGACAAAATCATTCAACTGATTCTTGATGAGCACCTTGAGCAAGGCGACCGCTTGCCTAAGGAAGCCGTGCTGGTTGAGCGCCTAGGGGCCGGCCGGAGCACCGTGCGCGAAGCCATGAAGCTGCTGCAATCGCGCAACATCGTGCGCATTAAGCAGGGGTCGGGCACCTACGTGGCATCCAACCCCGGCGTTGCCGACGACCCGCTGGGCTTTACCTTTATCGGCGATAAACAGCGCCTGGCGCGCGACCTGCTCGAGGTGCGCTTCATGATCGAGCCACAGATGGCAAGCATGGCCGCCGAGCACGCGACCGACGACCAAATCGCCTGCATCAAAGAGCTCTGCGACGAATCTGAGCGCCTGGCCGCCCTTGGCGAAGACTATTCCGCTGCTGACACCGCATTCCATAATGCCATTGCCGAGAGCTGCGGAAACCTTGTCGTCCCCCGTCTGATGGGCGTGCTCAAGGCATCCGTCCCCCTATTTATCGATGTGACCGGCAAAAAGCTGGTCGAGGAGACCATCCGCACCCACCGCGGTGTTGCCGACGCCATCGCTGCACGCAACCCCACCGCCGCGCACGACGCGATGTATTTGCACCTGGTCTATAACCGCAACATGATTGCGAAGGGGAGGCAGGGGTAAGACGCTTAAGGCTTTGCTCGCTCCCCTCGCATACCGTTTAACTGCTAAAAGTGAACGTTCACCTATTTTTAGGCAAGCTGCGGACTTTGTTCAGCCGCTTCTCCTATACTGACCTTGTATTAGAAGCAAGTTTTTATAGATAAACGTTTCTTTTGAAAGGACCGGTATGTCTAACCTTATGGACAGCTTCCGCCTTGATGGCAAGGTCGCGCTGGTGACCGGCGCCACCTATGGCATCGGTATGGCCATGGCCGAGGCGCTCGGCGAGGCCGGCGCCAAAATCGCTTTTAACGCGCGTCACGCCGACAAGGTCGCCGAGGCCGAGAAGCACTACCGCGAGCTGGGCTTTGAGGCTCACGGCTACGTGGCCGATGTTACCGATGAGGCCGTAGTCGCCGAGCTCATCTCCAAGATCGAGGCCGACTTTGGCACCACGCCCGACATTCTGGTCAACAACGCCGGCGTTATCCAGCGCACCCCGATGCTCGAGATGAGCGCCGATGACTTCCGTCGCGTCGTCGATATCGACCTCAACGCGCCGTTTATCGTGTCAAAGGCCTGCCTGCCCGGCATGATCGCCAAGGGTCACGGCAAGATTATCAACATCTGCTCGATGATGAGCGAGCTTGGTCGCGAGACCATCGCCGGCTACGCTGCCGCCAAGGGTGGTCTGAAGATGCTCACCAAGAACATCTGCTCCGAGTTTGGCGAGGCCAACATCCAGTGCAACGGCATTGGGCCTGGCTACATCGCCACGCCGCAAACTGCGCCGCTGCGCGAGACGCAGCCCGACGGCAGCCGTCACCCGTTTGACCAGTTCATCATCGCCAAGACCCCGGCCGCCCGTTGGGGCACGCCCGAGGACCTGAAGGGCCCCGCCGTGTTCCTAGCTTCCGACGCCTCGAACTTCGTCAACGGCCACATCCTCTACGTCGACGGCGGCATCCTAGCCTATATCGGCAAACAACCGCAGTAGGCGCTGCGCGGGCTTGAGACGGGCATCTTGCCTTTCAATCGTCGGTCGCGTACCAAAGTACGCTTCCCTCCTCTTTCAAGGCAACCTGCTCCGCCTCAAGCCCGCTCGCTCACCGCGCTCCCACATTAAGGTTCACTTAGTAGTTGCGGTGAAATGGGGATTGATTGTGCATTTATCAGGCAAAACAGTCCTTATTTCACCGCAAGTTAAAGAAAGAAAGGTACTTCAGCATGAAGATCGCTCTGATCAACGAGAACTCTCAGAACTCCAAGAACCCCATGATTGAGGCTGCCCTTAAGAAGGTTGTCGAGCCCATGGGCCACACCGTCTTTAACTATGGCATGTATGCCGAGGAGGGCTCCGCTCCCCTCACCTACGTGCAGAACGGCATCCTTGCCGCCGTGCTGCTCAACTCTGGCGCTGCAGACTACGTCGTGACCGGCTGCGGCACCGGCGAAGGCGCCATGCTCGCCTGCAACTCCTTCCCGGGTGTGCTGTGCGGCCATGTTGCCGACCCTCTGGATGCCTACACCTTTGCCCAGGTCAACGATGGTAACGCCGTCGCCATGCCCTTCGCTCTTAAGAACGGCTGGGGCCAGGAGCTCAACCTGGAGTACACCTTCGAGAAGCTCTTTGGCTTCGGTTCCGGCAACGGCTATCCTGCCGAGCGCGTTGAGCCCGAGCAGCGCAACAAGAAGATCCTCGACGGCGTCCGCGCTGTGACTATGCGTCCGCTCGTCGACGTCTTGGGCGAGATTGACCAGGACCTGGTGAAGGGCGCCCTGGCTGGTGAGCACTTCCAGGAGTACTTCTTCGCCAACGCCACCGACGAGGCCATCATCGCGAAGGTCAAGGAGCTTCTGGGCCTCTAATCGCCCCACGGTCCTCCCCTATCAAACGCAAGCGGCGGCTGCCCCAACACAGGGCAGCCGCCGCTTTTTCTATCTATCGAATGGTGCAAAGGGGTAAGGTTTACATGCACCAACTTGGTGCAAACTAACCTGACCCCAATGCACCAGCTTGGCGCAAAGTAACCTGCCCCCCTTTGCACCAAGAGGTTGACTAGAGGGCGCAGGCGGTCTTGTAGCCGTCGGCGATGGCGTCGCGGATGTTGCCGCACTTCTGTGCGTCGCCCAGCACGTGGGTGGTAACGCCCGCGGCTGCCAGGTCGTCGGCGAGCTTGGTGTTGGGACGATAACCCATGGCGAGCACCAGCGTGTCGGCACCGGTAATGGTGTGGACCTCGCCGTCCTTCTCGTAGCTGATGGTGTCCTCGGCGATCTCGGTCACCTTGGCCTCGGTCAGTACATGGACACCCTTGGAGAGCATGCGCGTAATGAGCACCGCGCGGCCGGCGCCGCCCTCGTTGGCGGCGAGCGTCTTGGTCATTTCGATGACGGTAACGTCGCGGTTGGCCGGCGACAGATCATTGACCAGCGGGGCCAGGTAGTCGGCCGTCTCGCAGCCAACGGTACCGCCGCCCACGATGACGATCTTCTTGCCCGGGAAGGCCTTGCCACCCAGGAGGTCATCAGCGGTCATAACCTGCTTAAAGCCCTGCATAAACGCAGGGGCGATGGGCTCGGCGCCATAGGCCAAAACAACCTCGTAGCCGGCGTAGTCACGCTGGATGTCCTCGGCCGTAAGCTCAGCACCAAAGACGCACCTTACGCCGGCAACGGCAAGACGACGATACTGGTACTTGATCACGCGGGTGAGCTCCTGCTTTGCCGGCGGAACGGCCGCGATACGCATCTCGCCGCCCGGCTCGTCCTGTTTATCCACCAGCACCACGTGGTGACCGCGCTTGGCGGCGATAAAGGCAGCCTCCATACCGGCGGGGCCAGCGCCCACAACGAGCACGTTCTTGGCCTCGGCGGCGGGCTCGTAGCCGGTCTCGTCGCGTTCCACGTCCGGATTGACGGTGCAGGAGATGCGCTTGCCAAACATGATGCCGTTCAAGCAGCGCAGGCAGCCGATGCAGGGACGGATTTCATCGGCATTACCGGCAGCCGCCTTGTTGCAGAACTCGGCATCGCACAGGTTGGCGCGGCCCATCATGCAGATGTCGGCGGCACCGTCCTCGATCAGCTCCTCGGCAATCCACGCCTCGTTGATGCGGCCAACCGTGGCAACGGGAATGTTCACGTGCTTCTTAATCTCACGCGAGCAAGCGGCGTGCGAGGCCTGCTGGGTACCGGCAGCGGGAATAGCGGAGCCGCGCTTAATGGTGGTGCCGCCCGACACGTGGATCATGTCGACACCGGCCTTCTCCAGGCGACGCGAGACGTAGATCATGTCGTTGAGGGTCAGGCCGCCATCGGTATACTCATCGCCCGAAATACGGACGTCGATGATAAAGTCCTTGCCGCAGCGCTCGCGAATCTCGGCGATGACCTCGAGCAAAAAGCGCATGCGGGCGTCGAGCGAGCCGCCGTACTCGTCGGTACGCTTGTTGTAGAGCGGGGTCAAGAAGCCGCCGAGCATGCCGTGGGCGTGGGCTGCATGGACCTCAACGCCATCGACGCCAGCCTTCTGCATACGTACGGCCGCATCGCCAAACTGGTGCGTGAGCTCGTGGATCTCGTCAACCGTAATGGGGCGCGGTGCCTCGCGGGCATAGGACGGACCCACAAAGGACGGGGCAATCAGGCGCGGCGTGCCCGGAATGTTAAAGGCCATGTAGGCGGGATGGAAGAGCTGAGGCATGATCTTGCAGCCGTACTCGTGCACGGCGGCGGCGAGCTTTTCCCAGCCGGGGATGAACGTGTCGTCGTAGCAGCACATGTCACCCGGCAGATAAGTATAGGTGGGCTCGACCGTCACGACCTCGGTGATGATGAGACCCACGCCGCCCTTGGCGCGGGCGCGGTAGTGATCGACCAGGTCGTCGGTCACATAGCCGTGATCGGCCAGGTTGGTGGACACCGGTGGCATAAAGACGCGGTTCTTGACTTCGGTCGTACCGACCTTGATAGGGCTAAAGAGCATCGGATAGGCGGAGGACTCCATACAGGCTTCCTTTCGTTTGAGCCGCTCGGCGGCACTTACTGACTCCCCTATCGTATCAGCACTCATCGCATCCGAAGCCGCTCGCACTCCCCCTGCCCCAATCCGACCCCCACAAAAAAGTTGCGGTGGAATACGGAGTAAATGAGGCTTTTGACAGCCAAAACAGTCCGTATTTCACCGCAACTGAGGGGTGAGATGGGGTTAGAGGCCCAGGTAGGAGATCATGCCTTCGACGGCGAGCTTGGCGCCGGCTACGGCGTGGACCACGGTAAGCGGACCGTTGACCACATCGCCGGCGGCAAAGACGCCCGGCACCGTCGTCATGCCCTGCTCGTCAACCGACAGCAGGCCGCGGTGGTCGGTCTCCAGGCCGCCCGTCGTGAGCACGAGCTTGTCCTTGGGCACCTGCGAGGCCGCGATCACCACCGTATCGGCAGCCGCGTGATCGAGCTCCTCTTCGTAACCCACCACATTGTTGTCCTCATCGAAGATGGCCGTCTCGAACACCGGTCCGTTATCGTCGATGGCGCAGATGGCCTTGCCGCACACGATCTCGGCGCCGTCGAGCTCGGTCAGCTCGACCTCGTCGTCGATGGCCGAGATATGGCGCGAGCGTGCGTACACGGTAACCTTGCGGGCACCCGAGCGCAGCGCCGTGCGTGCCACGTCCATGGCCACATTGCCGGCGCCGATGACCGCCACGTTCTGCCCAATCGCCACGCTCGTAGGATCGACCAGGTAATCGATACCAAACAGCACGTTGCCACGCGACTCGCCGGGAATGCCCAGCTTGCGAGCACGCCAAGTACCGGTGCCCACAAAGACCGCGTCGTAGCCGTCACGCAGCAGGTCATCGATATGCAGCGCGCCGCCAATGGTAGTCGAGGGGCGTACGCGCACGCCGAGCGAGCACATCACGTGGCGGTACTTTTGCACGAGCGAGCGCGGCAGACGAAACTCCGGAATGCCGTACTCCAGCACGCCGCCGATCTCGGGGCGCTGCTCAAACACGGTGACGGCGCACCCCAGCTGGGCCATCTTGATGGCGACGGTAATGCCCGCGGGACCGGAGCCGACCACGGCGACCTTCTTGCCACACGACGGCGCCGGCTTCCACTCCTTACGGTCCAAATACGCCGTCGAGACATAGTTCTCGATGCTCGAAAAATGCACCGGCGTGCCCTTGCG
This sequence comes from uncultured Collinsella sp., assembly GCA_934654765.1. Classification (GTDB taxonomy): domain Bacteria; phylum Actinomycetota; class Coriobacteriia; order Coriobacteriales; family Coriobacteriaceae; genus Collinsella. The sequence continues at coordinate 29,719 of CAKUGX010000004.1, forward strand.
CCCCTGAATGCACGCACCCTCGCACTGGCCCGAATGGTTGCAGACCATGGAGCAGACCGCGCTCATGGGATTGTTCTGGAACAGCAGCTCGCCCGCCTCCTCCAGACGGCGCTGCTTGAACAAGTCGATGACCTGTGGAATGGGCGTCTGCACCGGACAGCCCTTAATTTGGCAGAACGCCTTTTTGCAGCCTAGACAACGATTCGCTTCCTCGACGATGTGGATAGCCACGCGATTCCCCTCTTATCTAACCCAAATGAGCGACGGCGAAAATACCTCGCCGCCGCCTAATACCAGCAATCCAATCGGCCACCACGGCCGTCGGCAACATTACAATTCGCGATGCGCGCCCTCACAGCGTGCAGACATGCTCTGCAACGTGGTCAAACAGCCCAACGCCGTTCCCGGCACACTGTTCTCGACCACGCACGGAACGCCGGGGCAAGCAGCGGCGGCCCAGGCCACCACGGGCTCAAAGTCGTACCGGCCCGTCTCGCCCACGCCGTGGCACACCAAGCGCGAACCCGTGCCGTCGCACCAACCGGCCTCATCCTCGTTACCCACCACCTCAAAATCCTTGGCGTGCAGTACGCGAATCTTGCTGCCGCACAGGTAGAGCATGCGCGATGTGATCTCCTGCGCGCTGTCCACCACGCTGGGGTGCAGCAGCGACACCGGATCGTAGATTACACCGAGCGCGGAGCTCGGAATGCGCTCGAGCACCTCACGGCAACGCTCCGGCGTATTGACCGTCTCGTTCCAGCCCGGCTCGATCAGAATCTGCCCGCCCAGCGCCTCGGCACGGGTGCAAACGTACTTGAGCCCGTCCACAAAGGCATTGAGCGCCTCGTCGGTCATACGGTCGTCCGCCACGCGGTTCTGAGCGTTAGGACGACCGGTCTCGGTACCCACCGGGCAGCCACCCAGCATCTTGGCAAAGCGCAGGCATGCCTCGTACTCGGCATAGTTGTCCAGCAGCTGCTGACGGTCGGGCGTCGCCAGGTTTTTATAGCAGCCCAGCACCGCAACCGAAACGCCCGCCCCGTCGAGCACCGAGCGCAGGTGATCGGCAAGCTGGCGCGTAAGGCCCGTGCGGTCGATGCCCATCGATGCATAGAGCACCTTGCTCGGCAACTGGATGCACGAAAAGCCCAGCTCGCCTGCCATGCAAATGCGTTCCTCGACGGTTCCCTGGGGAAGATCGTGCAGGCGCACGCCCGGAGTGATGGCGCCCACGCTATTCACATCCCTTGTGCGCGTTAATGCCCGGCGTATAGCCGCCAAACGGATCTTCGATGGAGCACACGCCCGAAGGGGCCAGCGGGTCGCGCTTGCCGGCCAGCTTGTCGTGATGCATGGTCTCGATATAGGCGAGCACGAGCGGCGCCACGCCCTTCGCGTCGTTTTTGACGATGGGCTCGCTCATGTAGTAGCCAAACGTGCCCTCGCGGTGTGCGGTGTTGCCCAGGCCGGCAACCAGGCAGATGTTGTCGAGCGCCAGCTGACCATCATGCTCGGACAGACAGGTTTCGCAGATGCCGTCGAAGGCGCGACGGCCATACTGGTAGTAGCGCTCGCCCAGCACGCCCAGGCGCACGCCCTTCATGATGGCGTTGGCAAAGATGGCGCTGCCCGACTCCTCCAGATAGTTGGGGGCGATGTTGGGCAGGTTGATGACCTGGTGCCACATACCGGTCTTCTCGTCCTGATACGGCAGCATGGCGTCGATCAGATCGTGGAACATCTTGCGGATCTCGTCCTTCTCGGCCGACATCGAGGGCGGCATAAGCTCCCACGTATCGATAAGCGCCATGGCAAACCAGCCCTCGGCGCGCAGCCAGAAGTTAGCCGAAAGGCCGGTGACGGGATCGCACCAGAACTGCTTGCGGCTCGCATCGTAGGCGTGATAGTACAGGCCGTTGAGCGGGTTGCGCATAAGATCGTGCACGACCTGGAACATATGGAAGCTGTCCGAGCAGGCGCGGCGGTTGTGGAAGCTCAGCTCGTACTGCATGTAGAACGGCTGGGCCATATACATGCCGTCGAGCCAAATCTGGTTGGGATAGACGGCCTTGTGCCAAAACACGCCCTCTTTGGTGCGCGGCTGGGTCTCGAGCTGGCGATAGATCGTGTCCATAGCGGCACGGTACTTGGGCTTGCCCACCAGGTCATACAGCTTGTAGAGGGTCTTGCCCGCGTTGACGTTGTCGAGGTTGTATTCCTCGGGCTTGTAATGCTTGATGGTGCCGTCTTCCTGGACAAAGAAGTCGATGTAGTCGTCGGCAAACGTCAGATAGCGCTGCTCGCCCGTGATCTCGTACAGCTCGATGAGCGCCTTGATCATGCAGCCATCGATGTAGTTCCAGGTGTTCTCCTTGCCGGCACGGAGCTTTTCGATGTTCCAAGCGGGTGCCTGCGGCGTAGACGTCTCGATCAGCTGCTCGATGTAGCTATCCAGAATCTGATTGCAACCCATTGCTGTCCCCTCTGACGTTGATGATGGGTGAACGTTAACCTTAGTGTAACGCGAACGGGGAATGTAGGGTGAACGTTAACCCTACATTCCCCGCGAACGGCAGGCTTTTAGCGGCAAACGGCAACAAGCCCCGCGGCGATTCGATGCGCTAGACGCTCATAGCCGGCCGGGCTGTAGTGCAATCCGTCCGGCATATATAGCTCGCGGTGCTCGGGCAAAAACGGGCTGATGCCGCTCTGAGCGTACAGGTCGATCACCGGCACCGAGTAGTGGTCGCATACCTCGAGCATCGCCTGTACGTACGCAATCTGTGTCAGACCCAGATGGTTGAGCTCGTTGCTCGCGGGAATATCCTTCTCGTGCTTGCCGCTCGTCTTGCACGGCGTCATAAACACGAGCTTTGCCTGGGGCGAACGCGCCGTGATGGTGCGGATCAGATAGTCGACCGCACCATAGAACTCATGTACATCGGTGCTGCCCAGCTCGCCGAGCGGCACGTTGCGGCTAAAGTCGTTGACACCGCCAAAGACGACATAGACATCGGCCGCGTCATCGATACCGTCCAAACGCTCGACAAACGAATCGGTACGGTCGGCCTTGATGGCGATGCGCGAGCCCTTGATGCCAAAGTTCTCAACCGTAGCGCCGTCCAACAGCGCGCCCAGGTGCGAGGTCCACGAAATATCGTTGCCTCCCCCACCGCAGCCGTTATCGCCCCAGGTCGTCGAGTCGCCAAAACAGCAAATGGTCGACTCGCTCAAGCCCTTCGTTTCCATAATCTTCTCCTCACCCGCCCGTCGGCGGTCTTATAGGTATCTATCGTTCATCCGCAGCATACCGAGGGCCTATGCACGGGTGCCAGCCGCAGCATGACAATCAAGCCACTCGATATCCTCGGCAAGGTGCGTCACGCCCAGATGGTGTCCACCCGGACAAACCTCATGACGCAACCCCTCGCCACAACCCAGCAGTTCATAGGCATCGCGCACGATATCGAGCTGCTCATCGACATTTGTCAGTCCTCGAGCGCCGTTTAGATGGTCTTCCTCGCAGCTTTGCACCAGCAGCGGACGCGGCGCGATAAGCGAGGCAACATCGCCCATGTCGAGCAAGCGCCAGAGCCCGGGCGTATAGTTGCAGCTGCAATTGCCGTTGAGATGTAGCAGCGAATCGTCGACGCCGTACAGATAGCCCGAGACAAACGCCTTGCGCACGCGTGGGTCGAGCGCAGCCAGATACAGCGTCATGTAGCCGCCGCCCGAAAAGCCAAAGCATCCCAGGTCGTCCATGGCGATATCGCCACGCGCTTCTAGATAATCGATCAGCCGCATGTTGTCCCAGGCGTTGAGCCCTGCGACCGACAGGCCCAGCGGCTCCGCCATACGAGCCTGGTTAAGACACGTGCCACGCAGGTAGCTTGTCTCATCGTCGCCCTGACCCTTCCAGTCGCGGCGGTATCCCCAGCCGCGGGCATCGGGGCAGACGGCCATGTAGCCCATGCGCGCCAAGCGCAGGCCGTAGTCGTAGTTAAACTTGCGGACGGCATCATCAACCGCCGGCACGCCCGTAACGCCGGCAATACTTGCGGCACCCGCGCCCTGGTGGCCATGGGGGCAGATATAGCAGCGCTTGAGCCCCCGCTCGTCGAGCTTGGGACAAGACGGTTCCAACAGGTAGAACGGCATCCACACATCGCGCTCAACCTGCAGCAATGCATAGGTGCGCACAATGCCGCCGGCAATCTGTACGCGGCCGAGTTCACGAACCTCAATCGAGGCACGATCCATAAGCGAAAGACCCAAGACATCGTACAAACGGGCTCTGGTCGCAACTCTCCACGCCTCAAAATCCGCAGGCGTCTTGCCCGCAAAGGCGGCTTTGCGCCCCTCGCGCTTCAGTCGGGCGCGCAGAGCAGGCTCGTCTTCGTAGTAAGTCTCGATATGCACCGTACGACCGTTGGCAGACAGGTCGGCTGTCTCCACCGCATCGCCGTCGCCACCCTCGGGATCCCAGTCATCCGCACCGGCAAGCACGTGCCCACGTGCATAGCGCTCTGCATCCCGATCGCCCAGGCGATGTGCCCACGACGCCCAGGCGCTCGTGTCCCCTGCCGGGCCAAACAAGGCGCCGCCGCCATACAAAGCGGTATCGCGTGCGGCCGGCTTGTTCCAATCCCACCAGCCCTCGGGTGAAATATGGGCGCCAAGCCAGCAATCGATCAACACGGTCTGGGCCCACTCGCGCCACGGACGACCCAGGTAGACCGACCCAGAAGCAGTGCCTTCGTCTGCCGTAAAGGAACAACCATGGAACACGAATCCATACGGCTCGCCCTCGGGCGTGGATGCCGCCGTTACGTATCCGTTTACGTCCATATCGCGATTGAGCGACCGAATCTCACAGCCCTCAAAGTAGGCACACGCCCCACCAAAGATAAAGTCGACATCGCCGGCAATAAGGCAGCGACGATAGTACTGCCGACCCACACGACGAGGCGCAAACTGCTTGGGACCAATGAACCCGCCCGGCTTAACCTCGCGCGGCGGCAACGGACCCGCAAACAGCGTGTCCTGATGTCCCAAAATGCGACAGGCGTCGACAACCAGGCGGTCGCCATCGGCATACAGGGCAATTGCCTGACCGACCTCGCGCCCGTTGCCCGCATCGTTTTCGATCGTAAGGTTTGCAAGCGTCACGTCATCGGCATCGACCAGCATCGTATACGTACGGAATGTGCCGAGCATCCCGTCCAGGCCGCTGCCGTCCCCAGAGGGCATTTTGGCGCCCAGGTCGCCCACGATGCGTACACTATCGGCCGTCTCGCCCTCAATCGTCACATGTGAACGTCGGATCTCGACCCGCTCGCGGTACTCGCCCGGCGCCACCAGCACGCGCACCGGCACAGTCTCATCGGGCACGCACCGCTCCACCGCCTCTAGAGCTGCCGAAATGCTGCGATACGCGCCTTCGCGCACGAGTGATACCTCAAAGAGGCGCTCTTTGTCACCCATTTGTCACCATGCTTTCTATTGCAGGACAATCGCGGGCATCGCCCGTCAATCGCCCTTGCGATCTGCCGCGATTGCTGCATTGACCTATTCGAGCGCTCGATACGAAAAATCGCTAAAGGTTGCTCTGAGTTTGCCGTATGCGAGATCGACCGCTCCGAGCCCCAACATGCCGCCAGTAAAATGTGGCCCCAAAATGTGCTCATCGCCCAAGTTTTCCTCGGCAAACGAGCAGCCGAGGTCCTCCCATCCATCGCCGTCATCGACAGCGAAGCACAGTTTGCCCGCGTGGGCGACGATACGAAGGCCGATCTTTCCCGCAGGGGAAAGCGTCTTGCGTCCATCGGTGCCCAGGGGCATCGAATACGAACCGTTATCGCAGACGAGCACATCTGCGACGCGCTCTCCATTCTTCTCGTCAAACCCCACCAACAGGGCAACATAGCAGCGCGAATCGTACATTGCGACCATGCCCGCCGCCTGGTTATAGTTACCCGGCGCCACGTCCACATGGGTCACGGCCTCAAAAGAAAAATCTTGGATTCGGCGGACGACAAGCGTTTGGTCAAACAGCGAGCTCAGAGAATCGTTTCCCGTAAGGACCAACCCGTCTGCCTCGTCGATTCGCACACGCAGATCGTCTATAACGCGTGGGGTCAACCATTCTTCACGCCACAGATCGCAATCAGGATCAAACGCCGTTTCGTAGGTGGTGTCACGGCGGTACGGCTCGCTCTCGGTGCCGGCTGTGACACCGGCAGGAGCCGGAACCGCCAGCTGGGGTTCGCTGCCGCCAGCGGAAAGGCGCGGCCAACCGTCAATCCAATCAACACGCTGCAAAGCCGACTCGCGCCCCAAAGGAGACGTCGACGCTCCCGGAAGATGACGAGCACAAAGATGGCAGGCGTACCAAGAGCCATCGGGAGCCTCGACAAGATTGCCGTGGCCGCTCTTTAATAGAATCGAAGACGTACCGGCTGCCGAAACCAACGGATTGTTCGGCATGGGTTCGTAATAGCCGTCGACGGTTCGAGAGCGCGCGACAATCGTTCGGTGATTGACGCCAGTGCCGCCCTCGGCAGCAAACAGATAGAACCAGCCGTCGTGCTCTAACACATGTGGCCCTTCGCACACACATGGAACATCGCCGGTGTGGTCAAAGATGCGCTTAGGGTCACCGACGCCACCGGTATATGTATCGAGCTCGTACATAAGAACGCCGTTAAACTTGTAATGGCCCTCTAATGGACGCCAATCCCACTGCGGAACCACCAGGCGACAGCCATCCTGCGCATGAACCAAGCAGGGATCGAACCCCTTGGCACCCAACTTGACGGGCTCACTCCAAGGACCCTCGATGTTCCGCGCGCGCACCAGATAGTTATCAACGTCTTTAAAGGCTCCGCTCACGGTTTTTGCCACAGAGTAGACCAGGTAGAACTCGCCCTTAGCATAGGTAAGATCCGGTGCCCAGACGCCACCGGACTCGGGAATTCCCCTCAAATCGAGCTTATCGAGAATACCGCCCAGACTCTCCCAGTGCACCAGGTCACGCGAGTGATACAGGCTCACGCCCGGCAACCAGGTAAACGTCGAGGTGACCATATAGTAGTCATCGCCGGCGCGGCACAGGCACGGATCGGGATGGAACCCCGGCAGAACGGGGTTGGAAAAAAAGGAGGCACCCGCAAAGCGCTTCGTAGTTTCTTGTGACATGAGGACTTCTTTCATCGGTGATAGCGATACAAAAATGCCGGCGTCAACATAGACGCCGGCGCAACTTCTTACGAACTTGTTTTAAGCGCGGATAACCTTGTCGACGTTCTGCAGCTGCAGCTCCTCGCCGTCATGGCCCTCGATGCAAACGTTTTGCAAGTCGAGCACGGCGACGTTCTGTGCGATGATGCCTTGGCGAACCATGGGATCAACACCGCAGGCCATAGCCGGCACAAAAGGCTCAGCGTTGGGCGAGAAAGTCACGTGGACATCCTCGAACGTCAGGCGCGTCACCTTGCTCTCGGGAAGGCCCGTGATGTAGGCAGCGGCTGCATGGCAGTTGGTGGCCTCGATGTCGCGGAACGTCGTGGCGCCAAAGCCGGGCGTACGGTCATCGACGGGCAGCGCCTCGCGGCTCTGGACGTAGTCGGTCTTGCCGTCCTTGTCGCAGAAGTAGAAGGAGTTGACCACAAAGGGCGTGAGCACCTCGTCCATGCGGATGTGCTCAAAGGTGATGCCCTCGTTGACGGCGTCCTTGCCGCGACCGCGACGGGTCTTAACGCGCAGGCCGCGATCGGTGCGCTCGAACAGGCACTTGCTCACGGTAAGGTCCTTGATGCCACCGGCGGCCTCGGAACCCAGGACCACGGCGCCGTGGCCATCGTGCATGTAGCAGTGCGAGATCAGCACGTCGTGCGTTGCGGGGCGAAGCTCGGGCTCAATGCCCAGCTTGCCGCTCTTGATGGCGATACAGTCGTCGCCCACCGAGAACTGGCAGCCCAAGATGCGAACAAAGCCGCAGCTCTCGGGATCGAAGCCGTCAGTGTTGTGGGAGTTCTTGGGGCCCTCGATGGACAGGCAGAGCGCATCGACGTGCTCGCACAGAATGGGGTGGATGTTCCACGCCGGGCTGTTGCGGACGGTAAAGCCGGCCAGGCTCACGTTCGCGCACTCGGACAGGAAGATCATGCGCGGACGGGCGACCTCGCGGCCCTCCTCGGGACGGAAGATGTTCTTAAAGTCCTTGTTCCACCAGTTGTCCTCGGCAAAATCGGTCTGGCCGTCAATTGCACCGCGGCCATAGATGCACACGTCGTGCACGCTCAGGCCGGTAAAGGTGGAGCAATAGGTTGCAAAGCTCTCGCCCTCCCAACGGCCCAGCGGGGTCATGTCGGTACCGGCGTAACCGGCGCCCTCGTCGCCCTTGACCGTGCCTGGGATGTAGGCCAGCGCAGCGCGATCGTGGCGGGCCAGCAGCACCGCGCCCTCGGCAAGCTCAATATTGATATCGCTCTTAAGGAAGAGGGACTTGATGCGGTAGTTACCGGCGGGGATCAGCACGCGACCGCCCTTGGGGCAGGCCATGATGGCGGCCTGGATGTTGGTGGTGTCATCGTGCTCGGCATCGCCCTTGGCGCCGCAATCGCGAACGTCGATGGTAAAGGGCTCAGCAAGCGTGGTGACGCCGACACTCAGCTCGCGCTCGCCGCAGACAAAGCGAACCAGGTTGCGCTTGCCGGGAACCAGGCCATCAACATAGGTCTCGACCTTATTCGTGGTGCCGGCGGGCTCGTCGTTAACAAAGATCTCCCACGTATCGGCGCAGGTAAAGTAACCGCCATCGTCGAGCTCGATCACGGCCGCGCGGGCGTTGCGCCAGATAACGTTCGTATCCATGGGTCTCTCCCTATAAAAGTTCTCTAAGAGTTAATTGTACGCTGTTGTAAAAAAGGGCCGTACCTGCCGGCGGATATCCGGTGGCACGGCCCTGTGGTTTGGACGATGCGTCTGGCCTTACTCGGCGGGGATCACGCTGCCGTCCTGGAAGCCAACGTTGTTGTGGGCGAAGCACTCCTCGTACTTAAAACCGGAGAGCTCCTCGCAAAGCGCCTTGACCTCGGGCTTGACGTCGGCCATCTTGCCGCCCTCCTTGACGCGCTTGATCTCGTCGCAGAGGATGTCGCACTGCTCCTTGTCGATCTTGATGCCGCGGGCGAGGACAGCTGCGAGCAGGAAGAAGCCGGCGCAGCCGATGAGCATGTAGCCGCAGATGTACAGGGGCACGGTAGCGGGCTGGGTCACGGCGTCGCTGTTGCCGGCAGTCTGAATGAAGCCGGAGGCGGCGAGGACGATGGCCCAAGCGTTGACGGCGATAGCCTGGGCGACCTGCTGGCAGAGCTGCTGAGCGGAGCTGTAGATGCCCTCGCGACGACGCAGGGTGATGAGCTCATCGACATCGGGGATGTAGTTGAGCAGGACATCGGGCAGGTACTGGAAGCCAACATAGAAGAACTTCCAGATGGCAAAGATGATGGGGTAGGCGATCATTGCGATGGCGACCGTAGAGGTGCCGTTGATCTGACCGAAAGCGAAGTAGTTATAGGCGAAGATGCACGCGGCGCAACCGACGTTGGCCAGGTACCAAGACTTGTGGAAGCCCTTCTTAGCCATGAGGGCAACCCATGCAGCGGTGCAGACGATAGCAACGACCTTGCCGGGCATCTCCATCACAGACTCGTAGGACTTAGGAATCTGCAGGCAGTAGACGATAAAGAAGGACAGGCAGGCAGACCAGCAGGCAGCGGCGAGCTTCGTGGAAACCTGTGCGTACAGGACCTTGCGGAAGGACTTGTTACGGAAGGTGGAGACGACGTCAACAAAGAACTTCTTGATGCCCTCGCCAACGCTCTCGATCTTCTCCTGGGCGACCTCCTCGGGGGTGTGCTCCCACGTGGACAGGTAGACGCACAGCAGCGAGATTGCCATAACCGAAGCGTTGATCGCAGCGATGATGAAGTAGCTGAACGGGTTGGTCTCGCCAAAGGTACCAAAGCCAAAGCCGACGAGCGCAGCCATCAGGAAGCCGGCGGCATTACCAAAGAGGTGCTTGTAGCCGGTGAGGTACGTGCGCTCCTTGAAGTCGTCGGTCATCTCGATGGTAAGCGGCGACAGGTTGGCGGTGCAGAACGTGTACGCGACGTTATAGATCAGGTACAGCGCGAAGTAGTACGGGAAGCCAAACGGCGTGGCGACGAAGATGAGCGGCTCGGCGATCATCATCGGGATAGCCAGCAAGATCCAGAAACGGCGACGGCCAAAGATGCGGCCGACCTTGGTGGCGTAGAAGTTATCGGCCACGAAGCCCATCAGCGGGCAAAGGATGGCGTTAAGGTAGATGGCGAACGAGCTGATCAGAGCCGCCTCGCCTGCGGACAGACCGCACTCCGTGGACAGGAACAGCACCATGTAGCTGTGCGTAAAGCTCAGGGCACCGGAATTGAGCATGCCGCCCATACCAAAGCCCAGGCGCGTCCAGAATGTGATCTTGCGCTTTTTACCGATCTTGTTAGTCATCGAGCTCCCTCTCTTTTCTCGATTGTCTTGGAACAAGACGTTGGAGTCCATACCGACGTTTGTCTGCATGTCGTTCAGGGTGAACGTTTAGCTAGATTATGCGCGATTGCTTGCATCAGGTGAACGTTCACTTGCATATTATCCTTAAACGGTCGATTTTTGCCGCTGAACGGATGGATCTATCGCCTTTTTGCCCAGTTTTTTGGCTATTTCTGCACGCTATTGGACATTAACCCTCAGAGGTGAACGTTTAGTTTGTATTCGTTTTCATATTTAATAAGCAAAAAGGCGGCCATGCGAACATGACCGCCTTGACCGATCGACCACGCGACCGAGGCTCTATGGGAGCGCCAACCAGCCCGACGCTCCCCTTCCACCCTTACAGGCAGACGCCGTCCTTCCAGATGCTGATCTCGTGGCACCCACGACGCTCGGCACTCGTAAGCTTGCCGCTCGCCGTATCCAGCACCAGCTGATACAGGTCGCCGGCAGCCTCGTCGAGCGTGCGCTCGCCCGTGGCCACGACGCCGGCGTTAAAGTCCATCCAGTTGGCCTTGTGGTCGCACAGGCGCTGATTGGTGAACACCTTGAGGGTGGGCGCCGGCGCGCCAAACGGCGTACCGCGACCGGTGGAGAACAGGATCACGTGGCAGCCGGCGGCCGTAAGGGCCGTGGTCGACACCATATCGTTGCCGGGGCCGCACAGCATATTCAGACCGTGCTTGGTAGCCTGGCCGGCGTACGGTAGCACGTCGACGATGGGCGCAGAGCCGCCCTTTTGCACGCAACCGCAGCTCTTGTCCTCGAGCGTGGTGATGCCGCCGTCCTTGTTGCCGGGGCTCGGGTTTTCGTAGACAACCTCGCCGTGGCTAATAAAGTAGTCCTTAAAGCCGTTAAGCATGTCGGAGGCGGCGTTGAACACCTGCTCGTCCTCGCAGCGGTCGAGCAGGATGCTCTCGGCACCAAACATCTCGGGGACCTCGGTGAGCACCGACGTGCCGCCGCGGGCGACAACCATATCGCTCACGCGACCGATCGTAGGGTTGGCGGTAATACCCGAAAGACCGTCGGAGCCGCCGCACTTAAGGCCGATGACCAGCTCGGAGGCCGGGATGGGCTCGCGCTTGGCCTGCTTGGCAAGATCTGCCAGCTCGGACAGGATGCGGTGGCCGTCAACCTGCTCGTCGGCAACATCCTGGCAGGTGAGGAAGCGGACGCGCTCGTGATCGTACTCGCCCAGCTCGTCGAGCACCTGCTGATGTGTGCAGTTCTCGCAACCGAGCGACAGGAACAGCACACCCGCGGCGTTTGCATGACGCGACAGCGCCACCAGCAGACGGCGAGTCTGGGCATGGTCGGCGCCGGTCTGCGAGCAGCCAAACGGATGCGGGAAGTAATAGACGCCCTCCAGCGAACCCTCGACAAGGTCCTGAGCGTTCTCGCACATGGCGCGGGCGACCTCGTTCACACAGCCGACCGTGGGGATAATCCACAGCTCGTTGCGCGTGGCAGCGCGGCCGTCGGCGCGGCGGAAGCCCATAAAGGTCTCGGGCTCAACCGACTCGACAACCGGGTGCGTCGGGTTGTAGGTGTACTCGACCTCGCCCGAAAGGTTGGTCTTCACGTTGTGCGTATGCAGCCACTGACCGGGCTGGATGTCCTCCGTCACGTGGCCGATGGGAAGACCGTACTTGATGACGTCCTCACCAGCCGCAATAGCGCGCACGGCCATCTTGTGGCCCTGCGGGATATCCTCCACGGCAACGACCTCGCCCACGCCGGGGACGGCGACGGCCGTGCCCTTGGCGAGCGGCGACAACGCGACGATGACGTTATCGGCCGGATTGATCTGGATAGTGTTCATTACAAATAGTCCTAACCCTACTGTTGAGCAAAAGTCAGCGAACGATTCAAGGCGGTGTCTTTAAGCCTGAGCGTTGGCGAACGCCTGCTTAACGCCCTCGGCGCGCACGACGGCGAGCGCCTTGACGACAAACTCCTCCAGGCCGGCGATCTGCGTAAGGTCCTCGCCCCACATCTGCTCGTTGGTGAGCACCTCGTGCACCAGCTCGGCATCCTCGGCACCGGCATGGGCGGCGTAAAAGTCGAGCACGAAGGCGTCGTCCTGGGCGGTGTATTCGGTGCCGTCGGCACGACGCAGGTGCAGGCCGTCGCCCTCGCGGGACACGAGCTCCTGCGTGTAGAAGGCGATGAGCGTAGCGAGACTCGTGGCAAGGCACTTGGGCAGGTTGCCGGTCTCGGCGACGTAGTCCTTGAGCGTGGGCAGGTCGCGGGCGCGCCACTTGGCGGTGGAGTTGAGGCAAATGGAGAGCAGCGCGTGATCGATAAACGGGTTATCGAAGCGGTTCTCGACGGCGGCGGCAAAGGCCTTGCAGTCCTCAACGTCCAGATCGGCGGCAAGGGTCGGGATGACCTCGTCGTAGAGCATAGTGTTCATAAAGCCGCGGACGGTCTCGTCGTGCATGCAGTCGCGCACGATATCGAAGCCGGCAACCCAGGAGCCCGGGACGAAGGCGGTGTGGGCACCGTTGAGGATGCGGACCTTGCGCTTCTTGTACGGGGTGACGTCGGGGGTCACGAAGACGCCGGGCAGGCCGGCCTTCACGAAGGGCAGGCGCTCCTTGAGCGACTCGTCTCCCTGGATGCCCCACATCTGGAAGGGCTCGCGCACGGCCAGGAACGGATCCTCGTAGCCCAGACGCTCAGCCACGGCAGCGGCCTCCTTGGGATCGCGAATGCGGCCTGGGACGATGGTGTCGACGAGCGTGGTGCAGATGGTGCAGTCGTTGGCCATCCACTGCGCAAACTCGTCCTCCCAGCCCCAGTCGCTCACGTACTGGTTCATGATGCGCAGCAGCTCCTCGCCGTTGTGGTCGATGAGCTCGCAGGCGAGCACGATAACGCCCGGCTTGCCGGCGGCCCAGCGGGTGTGGAGCACCTGGGCAAGCTTGGCGGGGAAGCTCGCGGGCGGCATGTCGTCGGCCTTGCAGGACGGATCGTAGGCGATGCCAGCCTCGGTGGTGTTGGAGACGATGATCTCCAGATCGTCGGATGCGGCGACCTCCATGATGGCGCGGTAGTCGTCCTCGCGATACGGGTTAAGGCAGCGGCTGCAGGCGCTGATCACACGGGACTCGTCGACCGTGTTGCCGTTCTCCTTGCCGCGCACCAGCACGGTGTACAGGTCGTCCTGGGCATTGATGCCGTCGGCAAAGCCAAAAGCGCCGCTGATGGGCTGCACCATGACGATCTTACCGTTCCAGCCGGTGGCCTCGTTGCCCATGTCAAAGAAGCGATCGACGAAGGCACGCAGGAAATTGCCCTCGCCAAACTGCAGAACCTTCTCGGGCGCGTCCTTGGGAAGCAGGTAGCCCTCGTAGCCGATCTTCTCGAGCGTCTCGTAGCTGATGTTCTCCATCTATGTCTCTCCTTAGGCGTTTGTTAGCGTGCAAGCTTGCCGGGGGCGCCGCGTGTGGCGACGGCGCTCCCGGGTTCTATGTGATTCGGTGCGAACTTAGGCCTCGACGGTGTCCAGGTCAAAACCGAAGTAGCGGACGGAGTTGTTGTAGCTGATGTCGCGCACGATGGTGCCCAGCAGCTCCATGTCGGCCGGATACTTGCCCTGCTCGACCCACTCGCCGATCACGCTGCACAGCACGCGGCGGAAGTACTCGTGGCGCGGATAGGACAGGAAAGAACGGGAATCGGTGAGCATGCCGACAAAGTTGCCCAGAACGCCCTCGTTGGCAAGGGCCGTGAGCTGCTCGCGCATGCCGACCTCGTTGTCGTTGAACCACCAAGCGGAACCGTTCTGGATCTTACCGGCGGTCGGGGCCTCCTGGAAGCAACCCATGACGGTATCGATCATGGTGTTATCGATGGGGTTCAGGCTGTACAGGATGGTCTTGGGCAGGCCGCAGGTCTCCTGGATGGAGTTGAGGAAATCGGCGAGCTGGTCGGACGGCGTGTAGTTGGAGATGCAGTCGTAACCAGTGTCGGGGCCAAGCTTGGCAAACATGGCGCGGTTGTTGTCGCGCTTGCAGCCAAAGTGCAGCTGCATGGCCCAACCCAGGCGGACATACTCGCCGGCGACAAACTGCATAAAGGCGGTCTTGTACTTAAGGACCTCTTCCTCGGTGAGCGGCTCGGCGGCCAGGCCCTTAGCGAAGATGGCCTCGATCTCGTCGGCAGAAGCCGGGACATACATGACGTAGTCGAGTGCGTGGTCGGAGGCGCGGCAACCCAGCTCGTGGGCGACGTCGTAGCGCTTGGAGATAGCAGCCTTCATGCCCTCGAAGTCGTTGATCTCGACGTCGGCGACCTCGGAGAGGTGCTTGCAGTAGTCGGCGAACTCCTGACCACGCTCAATGCGCAGGGCGGCATCGGGACGCATGGCCGGAACGACCTGGACGTCAAAGCTCTCGTCGGCGGCAATCTTCTTGTGCCACTCAAAGCTGTCGGCAGGGTCGTCGGTGGTGCAAATCATGCGGACGTTGGACTGCTTGATCAAGTTGCGGCAGGTGAAGCTGGCCTCGGCGAGCTTAGCGTTGGCGAGGTCCCAGACCTCCTGGGCGGTATTGCCGTTGAGGACGCCCTCGTAGCCAAAGAAACGCTTGAGCTCCAGGTGGCTCCACTCAAAGACGGGGTTGCCCACGCAACGACCCAGGGTCTCGGCCCACTTCTGGAACTTCTCGCGAGCAGGGGCATCGCCGGTGATGAAGCGCTCGTCGACGCCGTTGGCACGCATCAGGCGCCACTTGTAGTGGTCGCCGCCCAGCCAAACCTCGGTGATGTTCTCAAAACGCTTGTCATCCCAGATCTCCTTGGGAGAGATGTGGCAGTGGTAGTCGACGATGGGCATGCCCTCGGCAAAGTTGTGGAACAGCTCCTCGCCGGTCTTGGTGCTTAGCAGGAAATCCTGATCGTCCATGAAGTTTTTCATCAAACAACCCCTCTGTTGGCGGAGCGGGTGCACCGTGCGCCCGTTATCCTCTAGGTGAACGTTCACTATAGTAGTGCAAAATGGCACGTTAGGTGAACGTTCACCTAACCACCATGGGGTGAACGGTAGATTTTGGCGGGTCAACGGTTACTGGGCGTGGAGCCCAACGATCTTATTTTCAGGTCTAATACTTTTCCCGAGAAGTGAACGAGTCAAAACGGACCCCCGGAGCATCGACACTTTTGGCGGCTCATTTCCTGCGGTTTTGCCGTTGGACTCCTGCGGTTTAGGCGCCAAAAAGTGTGGATGCTTCAGGGGTCCAAATAAGGTCGTTCACTTCTCGGGAAAAGTATTAGACCTGATTGTAGGTAGGTTATACGGATGTGGCCGCGGGCCTCGCCGGAGGTACCCGCCCCCGACTAGATACCAGCGAGCTTGCA
>CAKUGX010000005.1 GCA_934654765.1 uncultured Collinsella sp.
ATGCGAAGTCGCCTGCTCGGACAGTCCTGCTCGCACGGAGAGCACATTAAGTGCTCTCCGGCTCGTGCGGAACTCGCGATCGACTTCGCATGCCGCCGGGCAGCCGGGGCCGACGTGGGGTTCAAAGATTTTCAAAAAAGCGGTCGGCGCGCAGGTGCGCCGACCGCCAATATATGGAGTCTGATGATTTTTTACCAGCTAGGGTCTTTTACTCGTCTAGGAGATCTTCTGGCATGTCGTTGCCGTCGCCTAGATCGACAGGGGCCTCTTCGGCGTCGGTTGCGGCCTCGGCGCCTTCGCCTTCGGGCTTCTCCTTGGCGGCCGTCATGCGGGCTACGGCGCAGATGCGGTCGTTGTCGTCGACGGTCATCATCTTGACGCCCTGGGTAGCGCGGCCAGTCTGGCTGATCTCGTCGGTCTTGACGCGAATGACCGTCGCACCCTCCGTCACGATGAACAGCTCGTGCTGCGGGCCCACCGTCTTCATGGCCGCGAGGTTGCCCTTACGCTCGGTCATTTGGATGGTGTAGACGCCCTGGCCGCCGCGATTCTGCTCCGGGTAGTCCGCGACCGGCGTGCGCTTGCCGTAGCCGCGCTCGGTGATGACGAACAGATCGCCGTTGCCGTTAGTGACTTCCATGCCCAGAACGCTCACGCCGTCCTTCATACCGATACCGCGAACGCCGCTGGTATCGCGGCCGGTGGCGCGCACCTGCTCCTCGGAGAACATGATTGCCTTGCCCGCGGTGGTGGCCAGGATAATCTTGTCGCCCTCGCGCATGCGGCGGACGTTCAGCAGCGCGTCGTCGTCACGCAGGTTGATAGCGATCAGGCCGTCGCGACGGCTGCGGTCATACGCGCTCATCACGGTCTTCTTGACCATGCCGCTCTTGGTGGCAAACATCAGATACTCGTCGGCGGGGAACTCGCGGCAGCTGATGACGCTCGCGATCTTCTCGCCCTCCTCGAAGGGCAGCAGGTTGACGATCGCGGTACCGCGCGCCTGGCGCGTACCCACCGGCAGCTCGTGCACCTTCAGTCGATAGACCTTGCCCTTGCTCGAGAAGAACAGCACGTACTCGTGCGTGGACGCGATGAACATCTCGTCGATGACATCGTCCTCTTTGAGGTTGACGCCCGACACGCCCTTGCCGCCGCGTTTCTGGGCGCGGTAGGCGGCCACCGGGATGCGCTTGACATAGCCGGTGTGGGTGATAGTCACGACCATGTCCTCGTCGGCAATGAGGTCCTCGACGTCCAGGTCCTTCTCGACCCGGCTGATCTCGGTGCGGCGCTTATCGCCAAACTTCTTGGAGATCTCGCGCATCTCTTCCTTAATGACGCCCAGGATCTTCTCCTCGTGCGACAGCAGGTCCTCGTAGTAGGCGATGGCGCGGCGCAAGCCGTCCAGCTCTTCCTGAATCTTGTCGCGCTCCAGGCCAGTCAGGCGGCGCAGCTTCATCTCGAGGATGGCCGTGGTCTGCTCGGGCGTAAAGCCAAAGCGCTCGATCAGGCGGCTGCTGGCCTCGGAATCGGTCTGCGAGGAACGGATGATACTGATGACCTCGTCAATATGGTCGAGAGCCATCAGGTAGCCTTCGAGGATATGCGCGCGGGCCTGGGCCTTCTTGAGGTCGAAGCGGGTGCGGCGGGTGACGACGTCGACCTGGTGATCGATGTAGTGCTGCAGCATCTCGCGCAGGCTCAGGCATTTGGGAACGCCGTTGACGAGCGCCAGGTTGTTGGCGCCAAAGGTCGTCTGCAGCGAGGTGTACTTATACAGGTTGTTGAGCACGACCTGCGGAATGACGCCCTTCTTGAGCTCGATAACCAGACGGATGCCCTTCTGGTTGGACTCATCGCGCATATCCGAGATGCCCTCGATGCGCTTGTCGTTGACGAGCTGGGCGATCTTCTCCTGCAGGGTGCCCTTGTTGACCATGTAGGGGATCTCGGTAAAGACCAGGCGGTTGCGGCCGGTCTTGGTGGATTCCACGTGGGCCTTGGCACGCACGGTAATGGAGCCGCGGCCGGTCTCGTAGCTCTGCTTAATGCCGGCGCTGCCCATGATGATGGCGCCGGTGGGGAAGTCCGGACCGGGCATGATCTGCATGAGCTCGTCGACAGTGGCGTCGGGATTATCGATCAGGTAGCAGGTGGCCTCGATCGCCTCGGTGAGGTTATGCGGGGCGATATTGGTGGCCATGCCGACGGCGATGCCCTGGCTGCCGTTGACCAGCAGGTTGGGGAAGCGCGCAGGCAGTGCCACGGGCTCGGCGAGTGATTCGTCGTAGTTGGGCTGCCAGTCGACGGTATCCTTCTGCAGGTCACGCAGCAGTTCCATGGCGGGCTTTGCCAGGCGGCTCTCGGTGTAACGCATGGCAGCGGCGCCGTCGCCGTCGATGTTGCCGAAGTTGCCGTGGCCGTCGATGAGCGGCGTACGCATGGAGAACCACTGCGCCAGGCGAACCATGGCCTCGTAGACCGCGGAGTCACCGTGCGGATGGTACTTACCGATAACTTCGCCGACCGTCCAAGCGGACTTCTTGTGCGGACGGTTGGGGTAGATGCCGCTCTCGTTCATCGCATACAGAATGCGGCGGTGCACCGGCTTTAAGCCGTCGCGCACGTCCGGCAGGGCGCGCGCCGTGATGACCGACATCGAATACTCGATAAATGACTGCTTCATCTCGCGGCCAAACTCCGAAATCTGGAGCTGGCCGCCGTTTATATCCTCGCCGGCCGAGGCGCCACGATCGACTTCGCCAAAGCTCTCCTCGAGCTCACCGTCGTCGTCCTCTTCCTCGTCATCATCGGCATCGGGGTTATAGGCGTCAGGATCGCCGTCCTCGCCCTGCTCAGCACGGGCAAGCAGGCGCTTCAGATCGTCGGGCATACCGGCGTCGCCGGCCTCGCCCATACCCTCGTTATTGTTGATATCGTCTGCCACGTTACCTCCTCATGGTTTGCGTGGTCCATTAGTTCCCTGCCACGGAGACGGCTTTTCCAGGTGCCGCAGATTCGCTCGAAAGAGGAGGGAAGCGTACTTGGGTACGCGACCGACGATTGAGGGCGAAGGTGCGGTGGCTGGGAAAGCCGAACAGGTTAGGCGTCTAAGAAGCGTGCATCATGTGCATGCTTCTCGATGTACTCGCGGCGATAGCCGACCTCGGAACCCATCAGCTCGCGCACGGCGCGGTCTGCCACCACGGCATCCTCGATCGACACGCGCTGCAGGATGCGGGTCTTGGGATCCATCGTCGTCGAGGCGAGCTGCTTGGGGTCCATCTCGCCCAGACCCTTGTAGCGCTGGACGGTATAGCCCTTGCGCTTCTTGGTGATCTTGCCATCCTTGGCCTTGCCGTCTTCGTCGTTATCGTCGGGGTTCAGGCCCAGACTCTGGATGGTGTCGCGCAGGATCTCGTCTTCGGGCTGGCGGCCGTTGGGATACACGTAGTGGATCTTGTTGCGCACCTTAATGCCAAAGATGGGCGGGCAGGCAACATAGACGTAGCCGGCATCGATCAGCGGACGCATGTACTTGTAGAAGAACGTCAGCAGCAGGATGCGGATATGCGCACCGTCGACGTCTGCATCGGTCATGATGATGATCTTGTGGTAGCGCGCCTTGGTGATGTCGAAGTCGCCGCCGTCGCCGGCACTCGTCGTGACGCCGCAGCCGATCGCGGTGATGAGTGACTGGATGGTGTCGCTCGAGAACGCACGATGATCGCCCACGCGCTCGACGTTCAAAATCTTGCCGCGCAGGGGCAGAATCGCCTGGATGTCTCGGCGACGGCCGTCCTTGGCCGAACCGCCTGCCGAGTCGCCCTCTACGATGAAGAGCTCGGTCAGCTCGGCATCGCGCACCGAGCAGTCAGCGAGCTTACCGGGCAGGGATGCCGTCTCGAGCAGGCTCTTGCGGCGGGTCGCCTCGCGCGCCTTGCGGGCGGCGTTGCGCGCCTTGCAGGCCTGTTGCGCCTTCTTGACGATCTCGCGGGCGGGCTTGGGATGCTCCTCGAGGTAATCGGCGAGGCCGTCGGTCACGATCTTGAGCGTGAGCGCGCGCATATAGGAGCTACCGAGCTTGGCCTTGGTCTGGCCCTCAAACTGCGGATCGGGCAGCTTGACCGAGATAACGGCCGAAAGGCCCTCGCGCACATCGTCGCCGGTCAGGTTGGCGTCTTTTTCCTTGAGCAGGTTCTGTTTGCGCGCGTAGTCGTTGATCACGCGGGTGAGCGCGGTGCGGAAGCCCTCAAGGTGCATGCCGCCCTCGGGAGTGTAGATGTCGTTGGCAAACGACATGACGTTCTCGCCGTAGCCGCTATTCCACTGCAGGGAAACCTCGACCTCGCCCATCTTGGCCACGGGAGCCTCCGGGTCCGATTTGCCCTCGATGTAGATGGGCTCCTTAAAGGCCTCGGGGACGTCCTTGCCCTCGTTGAGGAACTTGACGAAGTCGATGATGCCGCCCTCGTAGCAAAACTCCTCCACGTGGGGAGTCGCCTCGCGCTCGTCGGTCAGCACGATTTTGAGGTTCTTATTGAGGAACGCCGTCTCCTGCAGACGGTTGTGCAGCGTATCGAAATCGTAGATGCAGGTCTCGAAGATCTCGTCGTCGGGCCAGAAGGTGACGGTGGTGCCCGTCGAATCCGAGGTGCCCACGACCTCCATCTTCTTGACGGTCTTGCCGCGCGAGAACTCCATCTCGTAGGTGTTGCCATCGCGACGAACCTGAACGACCACGCGCTTGGACAGTGCGTTGACGACGGAGATGCCCACGCCGTGCAGACCGCCCGAGACCTTATAGGCCGAGTTATCGAACTTACCGCCGGCGTGCAGGATCGTCATGACGACCTCGAGCGTCGGGATCTTTTTAACAGGGTGCTCGTCGACGGGGATGCCGCGCCCGTTGTCGACGACCGTGATGGAGTTGTCGGCGTGGACCGTCACCTGGATCTCGGTGCAGAAACCGGCCATGGCCTCGTCGACGGAGTTGTCAACGATCTCCCACACCAGGTGATGCAGACCGCTGGCGCTCGTCGAGCCGATATACATGCCCGGGCGCTTACGAACGGCCTCGAGACCTTCGAGAATCTTAATCTCGCCGCCATCGTAATCGTTTTCGTTTGCCACACGTCCTCCTTCAGTCAAGAAAATGTGTACAGCCTTACTAGTTTATCGTAAAAAAATACCCTCGGGAACGAGGGTATTTGGCTCTACAAGGCCACCAGATGCGATTTAAGGCTCTTTTTTGCTTTGCACGCCCTTGGCCCACTCGGCACTGGCTCTCATGGCATTCTCGAGGGCCTCGCGCAGTTTTTGGTCTTCGATGGGCGCCACCCGGCGCTCAATCTCGGTGCGCTCGGCCTCACTTAGGTCGGCGTGCGGAGCCGGCGGTCGCTCGGTCGGCGCCGGACGCAGGCGCTCCTTGGCGGCGGGCGGCGTGTGACCGGGCGCGGTGGTTTTGAACACCAGGCCGTCCACATGTGCACCGGCGCGCTCCATACGCGCGCGGATGATCTCGCGCAACAGCGTCATTTCCTGCGTCCACGAGGGCGAGTCGAGATACACCAGCAGCTCATTGGACTCGGGCAGGTAGCGCAGTCCCGTCACATGCCGCCCCTCGCGCGTGCCCGAGCACACCGCGTTCCATGCGCGATAGACCGTGCGCGACTCCTCGGCGGCCTCCATCTGCGCGCGGCGCTTAGGCGTTGCAGCCGCCAGGATGCGTTGGCGCTCTGCGTTCAAAAACCCGCTGAAGGCGACTGTTTCGCTCTCGCGCTCGTAATTAGCACGTCTCACCCATGCTCACCACCTTGGCTCGATCAAGCAGGCCATCGGTAAAGTACCCCAGGTTGGTCGTAGTTATGACCGTCTGGATATCATCGCCGATCAGCCGCAGGAAAGCGCCGCGACGCTCGCCGTCGAGCTCGCTCATCACGTCGTCCAGAAGCAGCAGTGGGGCGGTGCCCAGGACATCGCGAGCCACGGCAACCTCGGCCACCTTCCAGGACAGCACCAGCGTACGCTGCTGTCCTTGGCTGGCAAATGAACGGGCGGAGCGACCCGCCACGGTGAACTCAATCTCGTCGCGATGCGGTCCCACCAACGTCACGCCGCGGCGAATTTCCTCGTCGGCACGCTCGTCAAGGGCAGTCAGCATGCGCTCGTACGCCCAACCCTTCAGCTCTTCGCGATCCTCGACCTGGGGCAAATCCCCCAGCGTGGACGCATAGGTCACGTTGGCGGCCTCACCGGACGCCACTTGCCCGTAGGCAGCGTGCACATGGCCCGCCAGCCGGTCGAGCAGGGCCAACCGGTGCACGAGCAGGGCCGAGCCCGCACGGGCAATCGAATCGTTCCACGCGCCGAGCATCTCGCGGCAGCACCAGGCCTCCTTGAGCAAGGCGTTACGCTGGGTCACGCAGCGCCCATAGGTGCTCGCAAGATCGGCATAGCGTGCACTCAGTTGCATGCCAAAGTCATCGAGGGCGGCGCGGCGCACACTGGCGCCTCGCTTAACCATGTCCAGATGGTCGGGGCAAAACAGCACGCTCGGCAGAACCCCGCGCACACCGGCGGCAGAGCATCTCTTGCCGTTGCGGCTAAACGAGCGCTTACCGTCCTCCGCGCTCAATCCCATATCAAGCACGCGGCCGTCGCCCTCGAGCCTCAGCTCAATCTTGCACGAGCCCACGCCGTCATGGACGAGCTCGGCTGCGGTCGGATGCCTAAACGAGGCGCCGCTCGTCAGCAGCTGCAGCGCCTCTATGAGATTGGTCTTTCCCGCCGCGTTGGGTCCCGCAAGTATCGTCACGCCCTCGTCCAGGGCAAGGCGATAGCTATCGAAGCTGCGGTAGTGCGCGACGGAAAGATCGCGGGCGAACATGGTCATGGCGCAGCGCTAGATGCGGACCGGCATGACCAGGTACAGGTAGTTGATCTTGTCGTAGGACTTAAAGATGCCCGCCTGCGAGTAGCTCTTGAGCTCCAGCGTGATCTCCTTCTCCTTGGACAGGGCATTGAGGCAGCCGAAGATGTAGTGGTAGTTGAAGGCGATGGTACCCGACTCGCCCTCGGCCTCGACATCGATCGTCTCCTGCGCAAGGTCCTGGTCATTGGAAATGGAGGACAGGCCCATCTGCCCGTTCTCGACATCGATCTCGAACTTGACGGCGGGGTTGGCACTCGCGATAACGGCCACGCGCTTGAGGGCGGCGTTAAAGGCGGCGACGTCGATCTTGACGCTCGTCACACACGAATCGGGGATGAGCTGCTTGTAGTTGGGGTACACGCCCTCGATGCGACGCGACACGTAGGTGGTGTTGCCGGCCTCGAAGACGACCTGGGTGTCGGTGGCCCCGATCATGATGGTCGCTTGGCTGGCCATGATGTTCAGCGCGTCGTTAAAGGCGTCAGCCGGAACGTTGAGCTCAAAGGAGCCCTCGAGGGTCGAGGTCTCGACCTGCGTATCGCACACGGCCAAGCGGAAGGAATCGGTCGCTACCAGGCGTACGGTGTTGTTCTCGACCTTCATGTGCACGCCGCCCAGGATGGGGCGAGCCTTGTCGGTCGAGGTGACGCGCCACACGCGGCCGACCATTTCGGACAAGACATCGGTCGGCAGCTCCACGGCACTCTCGATGGCATAGGCCGGAAACTCGGGGAAGTCATTGGCATCGAGCGTGTTCAGCCTAAAAGAGCTCTTCTCGCAACCAATCAGCACCTGGCGCTCGGACAGCTCAAAGGTGACCGGGGCATCGGGAAGGGTCTTGGTGATATTGGAGAGCATCTTACAGGGAATAACCATCTCGCCCTCTTCTTCGACATGCGCCGCGATGCGATGACGGATCGAGATGGTGTAGTTAGAGGTCTGGAATTCCAAGATGCCGTCTTGGGCCTTAACGAGCACGCCCGACAGGATGGGGAGGGTGGATGCCGAAGCGACACCCTTCATAACGACGCCGATGGCTTGTGTAAGCGAGCTCTGGCTGACGGTGAACTTCATCTTTTAATACCTTTCTATAGATATAAATATCTTAATAATAGTAATAGCACTGACGAAACTGTTGATTACTCCCAAAGACGCAGGTCAGACCCAGAAAGAGAATCGACAGCAACCTGTGTGCAACAGGGGTGGTTTTCCACGTTCAAAACCTGCGCAAAACTTTTCATCACCGCGGGTTGGGTTTTAGACACCTTATGCCCGTGGTTTCGACAAGTTTTCAACAGGTGTCTCTATTTCCCTACGAGCGCAGTGTAATTTTATCGCGCAGCGACTTGAGGTCTTCGGTGACGGTGCGGTCTTCCTGGATCATCTTCTGGACCTTTTTGTAACTCGTGCTGACGGTCGAGTGGTTGCGGTTGCCAAATTCGGCGCCCACCGCCGTGGTCGTCATCTCGCACATCTCGATGGCCAGATAGATGGCAATATGGCGTGCTTTGGCGATATTGGCGTTGCGACGCGGGCCGATGAGCTCCTCGTGCGTCACGCCGTACTGCTCTTCGATGACGGACTGAACCGTCTGGACGTTGATCTTTTTGGCCGATGTGTCGAAGTACTGGCTGGCGATGGCGTCGATATCGTCAAAGGTGAGCTCCCCGCCCTCGCGCTCGCGGTCGCCCGCCTCGCCGGCGCAGCGCTCGCAAAAGCTCTCGAGTTCGCGGATGTTGGTGCCCGAGACCTCGGCCATGTGTTTAAAGTGCTCGTCGGTCAGGTGCCCGCCGTCGCCCCCATAGGCCGCCAGCAGCGAGTCGTCGCCTGCCTCGGGAGCGGCGACGATGGTGTTCTCGTAATAGCGCTGCAAGATCTTGTATTTCATCTCGTAGCTGGGCTCTGCGACCAGGCAGAGCATGCCGGCGTTGAAGCGGCTGGTCAGACGCTCGTCCATACTCAGGTCCTTGGGGGCGCGGTCTGCCGCGATGACGACCTTCTTGTTGTTGCGGATGAACTCGTCCATGAGCTGGAAAAAGTAGTCCACGCTCGCGCGCTTGCCGATGATGTTTTGGATGTCATCGATGATGAGCACGTCCACGCCGTGGTATGCCTGCATGATGGGGGCGTTGCTCTTCTTTTGGCGGTCGAACTCGGTCATCAGGTCGTCCAGGTATGCCTGGGAGTTGGCATACTTGACCTTGATCTCGGGCGACTTCTCGGCGAGCTCGTTTTTGATGGCAAGCAGCAGGTGCGTCTTGCCCAGGCCCGATTTGCCGTAGATGAACAGTGATGTGCACGTGCCGCGCTCGTCCGCGAGGGCGGCAAACTTGAGTGCCGAGCGATAGGCATGGCTGTTCTCGGGGCCGTAGACAAAGTTCTCAAAGGTAAATTTTGAGTTCGCGGCGAGCGGGGCTCCATCCGTATTCTGCTCGGCCGGTACGGTCGGTGCTGGCATGGGTGAAGCGGGGGTCGCAGCTTGCGTGGACTTAGTCGGCGCTCCGCCCTTCATCTGGTTCATCATGCGACGAAAATCATCGGCCGAGAGCGTGTTCTTGATTGCAATGCCCGAATCCGCGCCCGCCGCTGCGTCGTGAGCGATAGGCATGTGCGTGACGGGTGCGTTCGTTGACGTCGCCGCCGCGGTCGGCAACGGTGCCATGGTTTCACGGGAAACATCGCCGTGCTGGTGCTCGATTGTCGGCACGTCGCCTGCGGAGGCCGGCACCGCCGGGAAAGCAACGGGAGCCGTGGCGGGCGCCGTCGCGGCAGCAGATTCGGCCGTTGCGCCTTGCGGTGCCACGATGTCGAGCGCGATCGGTGCAAAGGCGATTTCTTCCAGATAGGCCTCAATGGCCGGCTGATGCTTTTTGAGCTGCGCGATGGCAAAGCGCGAGGGGGCCTCGATCGTGAGCGTATCTTCGGTCAGGCTTATGGCGCGCGATTGCCCCAGCATGTTGATGAGGCGTGCATCTTGGCCGTCGCGCTGGCAAAAGGCGATGGCATCCCCCAGGATGATGCTTGCTTCCTCGTCCACTGTCTCTCCCGTTCTTTAGCTCTGAGCTCGCACGCGAGCGGCGCCGAGTTCGGTCAGATGGTATTTCTGGCCATGCTTGATGACCAAGCCGGCCTGCGCCAAGTCATTGAGCGTGCGTGACCAAGTGGGGGCCGAGTTTCCAAACGCCCTCGCCAGATCGGTTGCACCGCACGCTTGATTTTGTGCCAGATAGCCCAGTGCGGCGTTGCCGCGATCGCTTACGAACACGTCCGGTTGTGGCTGCGCATACTGATTTGCTGCATTAGGATACATCATTTGAGCTGCTGGTTGTTGAGAACTCTGCATCGGCGGCATTTGCTGTTGAAAACTTTGAGGCCACTGTTGGTAAGGCTGCGGAGGCATCTGCTGGGCCCAGGGGTTGTACTGCTGCTGCAGCATCTGCTGGTACGGCTGCTGATATCCCTGCTGGTACTGCTGTGGGAACTGCTGGCCATACCCCAGTGGCGGCATCTGCTGATATGGATATCCCTGTTGGTACGGCTGATAGTCCATTTGCTGGCCACCCGGTGCCCCCGTCGCCTGCTGCATTGCTGCTGCATCCTGATCCGCCAGCGGCATGGCCTCTGGCGCGTTTGGCGGCATCGACATCGATGCCGCCTGGGGCTCTTGTGTGGGAAGCATTCCGGGCTGCTGCATCTGTCCCACGGGGCGCTGCATCTGTTGCGTTGCCATGGGCTGCTGCGCAAAAGCTCCCGGCAGGGGATATGTGGGCTGCTCCGTCTCGGGCCGCACGGCAGCACCGCGTCCGCCGGCACGCTCTATTTCCTGCACGCGTTTAGGGTCCAGGCTTACCGTAACCACGGTGCCGTTGCCCATGTTGTCCTCGATGGACACGGCCCCGCCGGCGTTTTCCAAATACTCCTGCACCATGGGAAACCCTGCTCCGGTTCCACGGATATAGCGCTTCATCTTGCTGTTTGCGCTGGTAACGCCAAAGTCGAAAGCGCGCTCCTTGTCGTCGATGCCGGGTCCTTGATCGGCAAAGCGGATGGTGTCTCCGCCGTCCAGAATCGAGATGATGGGCTCGGCAAAGTGCGCGTGGATAAAGTTTTCGACAATCTCGCGGATGACCATGAGCGAGATATGGCCACCCTGTTCTTTCATGCACTGGTAGACGGTGTTGGTCGTCTCTTCCAAATACGTGCGGACATCTTGCGGATCAATGACGATCACACGCGGTGTCGACAGCATGTCGTCATAGACGGCGATGCGCGCGGCGTACATGGCTTTTGGCGCCTGCGTGGTCGTCTGCTCGCCTTCCTCACGCTCTTCGCGCACGCCGGTGATGTGCTCGTTGTCGGGTGCCGGGTCTCCGGAATCGACCATGGTGTAAAAGTCGTCAGACATGCCGCTCGCAATCTTTCAAAAGGTTTCGAACAAATAGTAGCTCACCGTGCAATGTTTCTCATCTTTCGACAACTTTTCAAAACATGTTGAAAACTTTGGAAAACGGACGAAAAGTTCTCAACATTGCCAACATGACCTGTTGAAAACTCGATGAAATATCGTGAAAAGTTGCCCACTGCCTCAAATACCGATTCTGCTTATGGGGGAACCGTGTACTCTTTGCAACCTTTTACCTTTGATTTCTTGACATTTGAACATTGATTTCCCTACAATCTTCAAGCTCACGTGTCTATATCTGCGTCCGCGCCCCCGCGGACACTCGAAATGCAGCAGGAGGAACTTAAGATGAAGCGTACGTATCAGCCTAATAAGCGTAAGCGTGCCAAGACCCATGGCTTCCGTGCCCGTATGGCCACTAAGGGTGGTCGTGCCGTGCTCGCCCGTCGTCGCGCCAAGGGCCGCAAGCGTCTCACTGTCTAGCAGCGATACACACATCTCGCATGAAGACTATTAAGTCTCGGCAAGATTTCGAGCATGTGTTCAGTCAGGGGCGTCGTTTCAATCACCCTCTGATTCGAATGACCATATGTGAATCGGTTGGCGAAGGCGACTCCGGAAGGGTCGCCTTCGTTGGTGCTAAACGGCTCGGTTGTGCTGTCGTGCGCAACCGTTCTAAGCGTGTGATGCGCGAGGCCGCCCGCAGCTGTGGATTTCCCGTTGCGGGTTATGACATCATCTTGTTCGCAACTCCTAAGACGAGGGTTTCTTCGCCTCAGGAGATGGACAATGCATTGCGTTCGCTTATGAAACGCGCCGGCGTTGCCGGGGAGGAGCGATGAGCAATCACGTTTTGCGACGTGTTGCCATCGCTCCTATTCGCATATATCAACAGGTTATTTCGCCCTTATTGCCTGACGCCTGCATTTATTACCCAACGTGCTCGCAATACGCCGTCCAGGCGATTGAGAAGTACGGTGTTTTGAGAGGCTGCTGGCTTGCCGTGAGGCGCATCGCTCGCTGCAATCCCCTGCACGTCGGCGGTTATGACCCTGTGCCCTAGCGGGCACTCGCTATCGGAGGAAAACTTACATGTGGGATTGGATCGTTAACATCCTTTTCGAGCTGCTCAAGCTCATCCAGACCTTTGCGGTCGACTGGGGCCTGTCCATCATCATCCTGGTGGTCATCATCCGTCTGCTGCTGACGCCGCTTATGCTCAAGTCGACTAAGTCGACGGCTCGTATGCAGGTGCTGCAGCCCAAGATGCTCGAGATCCAGGAGCGCTACGCCGACGATCCCCAGCGTCAGGCCGAGGAGATGCAGAAGTTCTACAGCGAGAACAAGTTCAACCCGATGGCTGGTTGTCTGCCGCTGTTGATTCAGATGCCTGTCCTGTTCGCCCTCTTTACGCTGCTGCGTAACCTGCCGGACTACTTTAACGACGGCACGTTCTCGTTCTTTAATATTCTGCCCGACCTGACCACCACGCCGAGTGCCTCCTTTGCCGATGGCTTTATGGTCGCGTTGCCTGCGCTGGTCTGCCTGATCCTGTTTGCCGTCCTGACCCTGATTCCGCAGCTCTATATGTCGCGCAACCAGACCGGCCAGCAGGCTCAGAGCATGCGTATGATGGCCGTTGTCATGACGGTCATGATGCTTTGGATGGGCTGGAGCCTTCCCGTTGGTGTTCTGCTGTACTACGACGTCTCGTCTGCTTGGCAGGTTATCCAGCAGATTTTTGTGACACAGAAGGTCATCGACAAGGCGAAGGCCGATGAGGAGGAGCGTCTTAAGAACGCGCCACTGCAGGTTGAGGTCACTCGTCGCGAGAAGAAGCCGCGCCCGCACAAGAAGAAGTAGTGGGATATCAATCTTATTTAGGTACCTAAACTTTGGAGTACGTTATGTCTGAAGAGATCATCGAGGATATGCTTGAGGAGGTTGCCCCGCAGGTCGCGGGCGATTATCCCGAGATTGCACAGCGCTACAAGGCCGGTGAAGAGCTGACCGATGAGGAGCTCGACACCATTGCCGATGTTGCGATTTCCATCCTGCGTTCCATCCTTTCGCACTTCGATGCCGCCAACTCTCCTATCGATGAGTATGAGGGCGACGAGGGTGAGCTGATTTTGGATGTAACGGCTCCCGACCTTGCTGTTCTCATTGGCCGTCATGGTCGCACCCTCGATGCCCTTCAGGTTATGTTCTCTTTGCTAGTGAGCCGCAAGCTTGGCTTTAGGTATCCGGTTGTAGTGGACGTCGAGGGATACAAGAGCCGCCGTCAGGACAAGGTTGCCTCCATGGCTCAGTCTGCTGCCGAGCGTGCCATCCGCACTCATAAGAGTGTTTCGCTTCCGCCCATGAATGCCTATGAGCGCCGACTGGTTCACATTGCACTTCGTGGCAATGATGCCGTCGATACTCATTCTGAGGGTTCCGACCCTGATCGCCATGTGGTGATTGTTGCTCGATAGTCTACTCGAGCTTATGCTAAGGGGACGTGGTTTCCACGTCCCCTTTTTTTGTCAAAAGTTCTCGATACACTGATTTTTGTCAGAAAGGAGCTTTCGTTGTTAGTACTTACTGATCAGCAAGCTGACGAGATGTTGACTCGTCTAACTTCCTATTGCAGAGAGTATTCCTTGAGCGTATCTGATGTTGAACTGAGGAAATGTATTCAGCATTTGGATTTGGTTCTGGAAATAAATAAGTCAACTAATCTCACCCGTATTCTTAACGTAGAAGATGCTGCGGTACTTCATATCCTCGACTCACTTGTTTTGCTCCCCTATATCAATAAGGCTCCTGAGGGAGCTTTGCTCGATATGGGGACAGGTGCGGGCTTCCCTGGTATTCCGTTAACCATAACCACGCATCGTAAAGCTACTTATATTGACTCTGTTGGTAAGAAGGTTGATGCCGTCAATTCTTTTGTTCATGCTCTTGGGTTGAAACATACTCGTGCGATTCATGATCGTCTTGAAGAATATGCTCGAAGCCATAAGAAGCAGTTCTCTGTCGTAACCGCCCGCGCACTGGCTCCTCTACCGATTCTTGTTGAGTATGCAGCTCCGTTCCTCAAGGATGGAGGACTATTTGTTATCACCAAGGGCAATCCTTCGGATGAGGAGCTTGCTTCCGGCATGTCAGCAGCTAAGATTTGCGGCTTCACTTTGCTTCTGAATGACGCAATCGATTTGCCTGAGGGCTTGGGCCACAGGGAGTTCATTGTTCTTAAAAAGAGTCATCCAGCATCCGTTTCATTGCCTCGTGCAAATGGCATGGCAAAAAAGAATCCGCTTGCCTAGATGTTTCACGTGAAACATAATGGATACTAACAACTTGCAGTGTTTCACGTGAAACATGGCGGTTGATATCGAATCGGAATGTTTCACGTGAAACATCCTCCGTTTGACAGCTTTAATACACACCAGGAGGGACCGTGGGATTTCGCGACGTTAAGCGTTCTAAGAGCGCAAAAGACACGCGTATCATTGCAATCATCAATCAAAAAGGCGGCGTCGGTAAGTCAACGACGGCTGTAAACCTTGCAGCAGCACTGGGTGAGCAGGGTCGTAAGACACTGATTGTCGATTTTGATCCGCAGGGAAACAGCACCAGTGGATTTGGAATTGAAAAAGAAGACCTTGATCACTGCATCTATGATGCATTGTTGAATGATGTGACGGCAGAATCGCTTGTTCTTGATACAAATTGCAAAAAGGTATTCGTAATTCCAGCTACGATTCAGCTTGCAGGTGCCGAAATTGAGCTCGTAAGCGCAATTGCTCGTGAAACCCGCCTCAAAGATTTGCTTGAGCCAATTCAGGACGACTTCGATTTTATTTTCATTGACTGTCCTCCTTCGCTCGGCCTGCTTACTATCAATGCCTTGACCGCAGCAGATAGCGTTTTGATTCCAATCCAGTGTGAGTATTACGCACTTGAGGGCGTTACGAAGCTGCTTGAGTCAATGAAGATGGTCAAATCACGTCTGAACAAGGGCTTAGACACCTATGGCGTGCTTATGACCATGTATGACTCACGTACTTCTTTGTCGAATCAGGTTGTTGAGGAAGTTCAATCGTACTTTGGTGATAAGGCGTTTAAGACGCTGATTCCCCGTACTGTAAAAATCTCTGAAGCTCCGTCTTTTGGAGAACCGGTAATTACCTATGCACCTCAAAACAAGGGTGCAAAAGCGTATATGAACCTTGCAAAAGAGGTGATCAAGCGTGCCTAGTGCAAAGAAACGTGGCGGATTGGGGCGTGGACTCAATGCTTTGGTCTCAGAGGCTGAGTATGAGACCGGTGGTTCTGCTGCATCTGCTTCAAATGCCGCATCTGAAACAAAACTACCTATTGAGGATATCGTTCCCAACCCTAATCAACCGCGAATTCACTTTAATGAAACTGAACTTCGCGAGTTGAGCGAGTCAATCCAAGAACATGGCGTTTTGCAGCCGCTCTTGGTTCGCAAGCATGGAAACGGCTATGAGATCATCGCTGGTGAGCGTCGTTACCAGGCGTCAAAGCTTGCTGGTCTTGAGGAACTGCCTGTCATCATTAAAGATGTTAATGATGAAGAGATGCTGGCTCTTGCTCTTATCGAAAACCTTCAACGTTCTGATCTGAATCCCGTCGAAGAGGCTAAGGGCTATCGCCAGCTCATCGATGCTAGCGGTATGACCCAGGAGGCATTGTCGAAGGCCGTAAGCAAGTCACGCTCTGCAATTACAAACTCGCTGCGCCTTCTCGATCTCCCCGAAGTAGTTCAGCAGATGATTTTTGAGGGTAAACTTACTGCTGGTCACGCACGTGCGATTCTTGCAGTTCCCTATGAGGATGCTCGAATTCGACTTGCAGAGAAGGTTGTTGCGGAGGGCCTTTCCGTAAGAGCGACAGAAAATCTTGCTCCATTGTTTTCTGCCGGAGAGACACCTAAGACGCCGCGGCTTGCAACGCCTCAGTCTTTTAAAAAGGCTGCGCGTGTACTTCGTCAGGTATTTAATACCAACGTGCGTGTGAAGAGCTCGCGAGGAAAGAATAAGATTGAGATTGAGTTTAAAGACGAGGAAGAGCTCTCTCGTATTCTTGGTGAAATGATTCAGTTTGATCAAGGAGGCCAAGATGAGGAATAAGATTTTTACTGCGATTGCATTGGTGACGACTGTCGCGGCTGGTGCCTTTGCTGGCTATAAGATCGCGACAGACGATGAACTTCGTGGTCGTTTGCTTCGTGGTGCGCAAGATATTGTTGATACGTCCAAGAAGAAAATGGATGTTATGACAGAAGATGTTGCCATACGTACTGCTCAGGTAACGAAGAATCCCAAGATTAATCAAGGTTGGGTTAGCAACCAATGGGAAAATGTAGGCTATTAGGTACCTAACAATTACATAGCATTTATTTAAGGGCCCTTGTCTGATTCATGAGACAAGGGCCCCTTATTTTGTCCGTAAAAAATGGGAAAGGTAGCAGCTGGTCCAAAATTGAGGTCAATAAATGAAACGGCCTCGGTTGCATATCCTGCAACCGAGGCCGTTCGATGTTTCACATGAAACGTTTTGGAGTGCGACTCCCCTATGCGTTCCTCTGAACTTTGAAGCGCTGTTTCAGCTGTCCGCAAGCGGCGTCAATATCGTTACCACGGGAGTTACGAATCGTGGTCTCGATGCCACGGGACTCAAGACGACGCTGAAGATCCTCAACCTTATGAATCGGCGACGGCTTGAGCGGGCTGCCCTCGATGTCGTTAAGTTGAATCAGGTTGACGTGGCACAGCGTTCCCTCGCAGAAGTCGCAGAGTGCCTGCATCTCGGGATTCGTATCGTTGACGCCTTCGATCATGGCATACTCATAGGTCGGGCGGCGGCCAGTCTTCTCGGTGTAGAGCTGAAGCGCTTCGTGAAGGCGAAGCAGCGTGTACTTCTTAACACCGGGCATGAGCTTATTGCGCGTCGACTGGATGGCGGAATGCAGGGAAACGGCAAGCGTGAACTGCTCGGGGATATCGGCAAATTTGCGAATACCGGGAATAACGCCGCTGGTAGAGACGGTGAGGTGACGAGCGCCGATACCGATGCCATCGGGGTCGTTGAGGATACGCAGTGCCTTGAGAACCTCGTCGTAGTTGGCAAACGGCTCGCCCTGGCCCATGAAGACAACGCTTGTGGCACGCTCGCCAAAGTCGTTGGATACATGAAGCACCTGGTCGACGATCTCTTGAGCGGTCAGAGAGCGCTTGAGGCCGTTGAGACCGGTAGCGCAAAAGGCGCAGCCCATGCCGCAGCCTGCCTGGGTGGAAACGCAGACGGAAAGCTTGTTACGACGGGGCATGCCGACAGTCTCGACGGAAATGCCATCGTGGTACTCGAGCAGATACTTGCGCGAGCCATCTTTGGAAACCTGCTTGGTGAGTTCAGTCGGCGTATCAAAGGCAAAAGCCTCTTTAAGCTGCTCACGGAAAGCCTTGGGAAGGTTGGTCATATCGTCAAACGAACAAACGTTCTTCTCAAAGACCCATTCGATGAGCTGCTTCGCGCGGAAGGCGGGCTGGCCAAGTTCGGCCACGAGCTCGCGAATATCGTTTTGGCTCAAGTCGCGAATGTCCTGAGATTTAGTCCTGGGATTCATGGAAGCCTTTCGATTTTGGGGAAACGTAGAGGGTATCGCTACAATATGGTATCAGCTGCAGAAATTATAGAGGAGGAGTCTGCCCATGCCGGGTAAAAGCCTAGAGAACATGCACGTAGCGGTCTTAGCGGGCGGTCATTCCGCCGAGCGCGAGATCTCGCTCGATTCGGGAAAGAACGTTGTGGTGGCACTGAAGGAAGCCGGCTACACCTCGGTGGAGCTGCTTGACACGGCCGCTGATGACTTTATGGTAACCATGGCGACCAGCGGATTCGATGTGGCATTTATCGCCATGCACGGCGCCGGCGGTGAGGATGGCGCCATGCAGGGTGCCATGGAGACCCTGGGTATCCCCTACACGGCCTCGGGCGTACTTGCCAGCGCCTGCGGAGCCGACAAGGAGGTCTCTAAGTTCCTATACGCCAAGGCGGGCATTCCCATTGCCCCCGGCCTTGCGCTCGAGGTGGGCGACGAAGTCGATATCGATCATATCGTCGAGGTTTGTGGCGAGCGCTGCTTTGTGAAGCCGGCCGTCAACGGTTCCAGTTATGGCATTTCCCTGGTCCATGAGCCCTCCGAGCTGCCCGCGGCAATCGCCAAGGCGTTTGAGTACGGCGACAAAGTGCTGGTCGAGAAGTGCATCGAGGGTACCGAGATCACCGTCGGCGTATACGGCGAAGATGACGTGCGCGCCCTGCCGATTGTCGAGATTCGTAAGCCCGAGGACTGCGAGTTCTACGATCTGGACGTGAAGTATGTCGACCCTACGGATATCCATCGCATTCCGGCGCAGATTTCACCCGAGAATTACGCTCGCGCTCAGGAACTTGCCTGTGCCGCTCACAAGGCCCTCGGTTGCCTGGGTATCTCGCGCAGCGACTTTATTGTGAGCGAGGACGGCCCCGTTATCCTCGAGACCAATACCATTCCCGGCATGACCGATACGTCGCTGTATCCGGATGAGATCCGCCACACCGACGACATGACGTTCCCGCAGGTCTGTGACAGCCTGATCCGTATGGGCCTTCGTCGAGCGGGCATTGCATGCTAATCGAGGACGCGGTTTCGTCAGGAACGCCGCAGTTTGTCATCGACTCCTATGCCACGCTTGCCGACCGCGCCAAAACGCAGTCCTTCGGCCTTATCGAGGAAGAAGTGATTGTCCTCGATACCGAGACCACGGGTCTTTCGGTGCAGGACAACGAGCTGATCGAGATCTCGGCGGCCCGTCTTTCGGGCCGCGAGGTCGTCGACCGCTTCGATACCTTCGTGCATCCCAAGCAGCTGATTCCCGCCGAGATTACCGAGCTCACGAGCATTGCAAATGCCGATGTGGCAGATGCCCCGTCGGCGGTTGAGGCCGTCGCCGCTCTCGCCGATTTTGTCGGTGGCTGCCCGGTGATCGCACACAACGCCACGTTCGACCGCTCGTTTATCGAGTCGGTCAAAGGCGGCGTCAACGTGAGCGATATTTGGATCGATTCGCTGGCGCTGTCGCGCATCGCGCTTCCGCGCCTGGCCTCGCACAAGCTGTCTTTTATGGCCGATCTGTTTGGCTGCGACTCGGTATCACACCGTGCCAATGCCGACGTCGACGCCCTGTGTGGCGTATGGCGCGTGTTGCTCGTGGCGCTCACCGACTTGCCCCAGGGCCTCATGGCGCGCCTAGCCGACATGCATCCGGACGTGCCTTGGTCCTATCGTCCTATCTTTTCATTCTTGGCAGGGCAGAACCCTGGTTCTATCTTCTCTCTCAGCGCCGCTCGTGCTGACGTTCTCAAGGCCGATCGCGCCGACGATCGGGTGGACGCCGATGAACTGCCGGTACTCAAGATGCCGAGTCGTGAGGAGATTGAGGCAGACTATGCGCCAGGTGGCCTGGTCAATCGCATGTATCCCACCTACGAGCCGCGTGATGAGCAGATCGCTATGGCGCTCGAGGTCCGCGATGCGCTGGTCACGGGCACTCATCGTGTAATTGAGGCGGGCACAGGCGTCGGCAAATCGATGGCCTATCTGGTGCCTTTTGCCGAGGCAGCACGCCGTAACAACATCACGGTTGGTATTGCGACCAAATCGAACAATCTTGCCGACCAGCTCATGTACCATGAGCTGCCAAAACTTGCCGAGCAACTGGACGGTGGTCTGTCATTTTGCGCTCTCAAGGGGTATGACCACTATCCGTGCCTGCGCAAGCTTGAGCGCATGAGCCGCGGCCAGGTCGAGATTACCACCAAGCGCGATCCGGCGGACACGCTCACGGCGGTCGCGGTCATTATGGCGTACGTCTGCCAATCAGCCGATGGCGACCTCGACTCGCTCGGTATTCGGTGGCGCAGCGTCAACCGCCCCGACTTTACGACGGCCTCGCGCGAGTGTGCTCGTCGCCTCTGCCCGTTTTTCCCTGATAAATGTTTGGTCCACGGCGCTCGCCGTCGTGCGGCGCATGCCGATGTGGTGGTCACCAACCATTCCCTGCTGTTCCGCAATGTCGCGGCCGAGGGCAGGATTTTACCTCCGATTCGTCATTGGGTAATCGACGAGGCCCATTCCATCGAGCGCGAGGCGCGCCGCCAGTGGGCGCGCGTGGTGTCGGCGGACGAATCACGCGTTCTGTTTGAGCGCCTGGGTGGCTCGAGCACCGGCGCGCTAAGCCAGGTTTCCCGTGATTTGGCAACCTCCGAGGGCTCTACGCTCTATCTGGGCCTTACTGCCAAGGCGACGTCGACGGTTGCGCGCGCGAGCATGGCGATCGCCGACGTGTTCGATGGCGTTCGCGAGCTCGGCCGCCGTGCCCGTGGGGGTTATGACAATGCCAATCTATGGATTGGCCCCGAGCTGCGCGAATCTGACGACTGGCATGATTTCTTACCGTCGGCCTACACTGGCATCGACGCATTGGAACAAGCTGACAAGAGCGTCGACGCGCTGGTGCAAGCCGTCGCCGCCGACAAGCCCGAGGTTGTTGTCGACCTGGGTGATATCTCGCGCCGCCTGCACGAGCTGGTCGAGAACCTCAAACTCATCATTGATGGCACCGATGAACACTACGTGTATTCGCTGCAGGTCAATCGCAGGCTGCGTGCCGGCGGAGAGTCAATGACCGCAGAGCGCATCGACATTGGCGAGGCCTTGGCAACCGAGTGGCTGCCCGAGGTTCACACGGCTATCTTTGCCTCGGCGACTATGACGGTGTCCAAAAGCTTTGAACACTTTAACCATGCGGTCGGCCTCGATCGCATCGGTGCTTCAACATCCTCATCGCTGCACTTGGACTCGAGCTACGACTTCGATTCGAACATGGCTGTAGTCGTTGCGGGCGATATCCCCGATCCGCGCGATCGTGAGAGCTATCTTACGGCGCTCGAGCGCGTGCTAGTCGACGCCCATCTTGCCATGGGCGGATCGGTGCTCACGTTGTTCACCAATCGGCGCGACATGGAAGACCTGTACGCCCGCGTTGAGCCCAAGATGGCCCGTGCGGGCCTGGAACTCAACTGCCAGCAGCGCAACTCATCTCCTCGTCGCCTACGCGACCGGTTTATCAACGAGCCAACCTCGTCGCTTTTTGCGCTTAAGGCCTTCTGGGAGGGGTTTGACGCCAGCGGCGAGACGCTGCGCTGCGTCATCATTCCCAAGCTGCCGTTCTCGAGCCCCACGGACCCGCTCTCGTGCGAGCGCAATCTGCGCGAAGACCGCGCTTGGGCGCGCTATTCGCTGCCCGAGGCGGTGCTCGAGGTCAAGCAGGCGGCCGGCCGCCTTATCCGCTCGTCGACCGACTGCGGCGTGCTGATTCTGGCCGACCCGCGCCTGGTGACGAAGGGCTACGGAAAGAAGTTCTTAACGTCGCTGCCCACGAGCTCCTACCAGCGCATCGAATCGGCGCAGATCGGTCACTATCTGCAACTGTGGCGCGCACGCCACGAGCGGCGACGCTAAAGCGGACAGACGAGGGTTTTTGCCATATCGCACAGACGCTTTGACAGGGCGGGGTCATCCAAGATGCGGATGGCTCCGCCCGCTGCGATTGTCTGGCTCAGTAGCCAACGCTCGGAGCCGTAATGCACGGTTACCGTTGCCATGTCTGCCTCGCTGCGCTCGATGAGGGTGATGCCGGCCCAGTCCAGATGCTCCGCCATATCGAATGGCATCAAGAGCTTTGCGCTACGCTGCGTCCGGGCAAGGGAATCGTGGAGGGATGCAACGTCCGGTGCGTGAGGCACGACGGAGTCTTCCGTCAAGGTGAGTCCCTCGATTTTATCCATGCGATAGGTGCGCTGCTCATCGACTGCGATGTCCCAGGCAATCAGGTATGTTTGGTCGCCGTTTGCCGCAATGCGCAAGGGGTCGACCAGACGCTCGCGTGGCCGTGCATCGTCCATCGAACGATACGAGATGAGGCAGCGAACGCCGTCCTGAATGGCGCAGCTCAGCTGCTGCCAGTGCGACCCGTGGTTGACGGTGTCAAAGACGCGCTGGTTATAGCCGAGCTCTTCGGGTAGAAGAGCGTGTCGAATCCGAGCCGCCGTCTGCGGCTCGATTCCCAACGATTCAAGTTCGTGGTTGAGCACAGCGCCCTCGGCGGCACTCAGGCGCAGCGGTAGCACACGACCGGCGTCACCGGTGAGGACCACACGCTCGCCGTGGCATTCGCAGATGATGCGCGCGCCCGATTCTCGGTCCGCGAGCGTCGAGACGATCTCGAGAATCTCGTCGAGCGACACCCCCGTGATGTCAAAGCGACTGCAAATCTCGTTTCGAGTCATGCCGTTCTCGCCGGCGGCGTAGAGGGCCTCCATGATGTCGATGGCGCGCGAGAGCCTCTGCTCGCTGGTGAGTTTACGCACGGGCATGCTCGTGCACCGTCCTTTCGATGAGGTGGTTCCACGCCTGTTTGAGCGATTTGGGGGCCATGGGCCTCATGCCGTCCATGGCGTGGGCCATGCAAAATGAAGCGGCGGCTTCAAGGTCGCGCACGTCAACGGTCCAGATCCATCCCGCATCGGTGTGTGCGAGCTTGCCTCGCCGGCGCGTGAGACCGTTGATCATATCGATCTGCGTCTGAGGGGCGAATGAGAACGTAGCTGCAACGGGCGGTCGGTCGGCAAAATCGAATTCAAAGAACAGGTAGTCGTTGAGGTTGAAGTCTGCAGGGATGGTGTAGGCCTTCGAAGGACGCCAAGCGCGAACGATACGGTCGCAGCGGAATGTCCTGATGTCGTCGGTGGCATTGTCGAGGCCGCAGAAGTACGCCACGCCCTCGCGCTCGAACATGCCGTAGACGCAGACGGTACGCTCTTTTTGCTCACCGCGTCCGTTCTGATATAAAAATCGCAGCGCGCATCGCTCGGCAAAGGCGCTCCATACCGCATCGACGGTGGGAGAGCGGCTGATTGTCGCCTCGTCCGCCGTCGTCCTGCCGGTGAGGTAGGCAATTTTGGAGCGAATATCGGCAAGCGGCGCGGCAAAGGTGGAAGAGCCGGCCGCTAGCGTCTGGTCGATGGCGTTGAGTAGGATGTCGGCGTCGTCTGCGGTGATGAGGCCACCTGCTGCAAACGTGTGCTCGCGGTCGATTGTCCACGAGCTTTCCTCGGTCTCCTGCGCACCGGCGGGGCGAACCTCCTTGATTAAGATGCCACGCTCGAGCAGTTTGTCACGATCGCGCCGAAACTTGCGCTTATCCGAGTCGATGTTGCCCGAGCCATATCCCAGGTCAGAATCCAAGACGATCTGCTCGGTCGTCAGCGGTTCGGGGGAGCTGTTGAGCACAAAGAAAAGATTGAGGATGCGCTGAGCCGTTTTATCGAAACTGGGCTCCGAATTCCCCATTTTAATTGTCGCGGTCGCGTCGCTTGCCGTCATAGAGTCCTCGCATGAGAAGGTGGTTTGCTGCCATGATTTTAGTCCGATATGGAGATTAGGCTATATCCTTGTCCGCTCGGGGCGTTAAGATGGCCCGAATTCGGTCGTTTGCGCTCGCTCGGGGTATACTTTCGACTATATACGGTTCTAATGTGCATGCATTGGGCCTATTTGTCGGATTATGGATGTGGAGCGCACATGGCGAACACCCAGAACTATATTAACCACCTGCTGCAGAACACCGGCATTACGCCGGCATGCAGCGAAGAAGAGCGCTTGGCTGCCGAGGATATCGCTCAGATCTTCCGCAACCACGGCTTTGATCCCGAGGTTCAGGAGTTCAATGCCCCGGCGCCCAGTAGGTTGGCATTTGCCGTTACCGGTATTCTTGCGTTTGCCGGCGCCCTGCTGATGGGCATCGGCGGCGGCATCGGCTTGGTCGGCACCTTGCTGGCCATTGCCGGCGCCGTTCTTTACGTGCTCGAGCGCACGGGCCACCCCGTGGTTTCGCGCCTGGGCAAGACGGGCGTGAGCCAAAATGTCATCGCCTATCACAAGGCCTCGGGCCCGCTCGCGTCTCCGCGCAACCGCCCGGTGGTCGTTGTCGCACACTACGACTCTCCCCGTGCTGAGCTGCTCGCCCGCGAGCCCTATGCTTCGTATCGCGCGCTCATTGCCAAGTTGCTGCCTATCGCCACAGTTGCCCCCGCTGCCGTCGCCGTCCTGCGTATCCTGCCGCTCCCCGGCGCGCTCAAGGTTCTGCTGTGGATCGTCGCGATTCTCGCCTCTCTCGTGGCACTCGCCAACGCGGCAAACATCATCTCCAACCGCTACATCCTCCCCTATACGTCCGGCGCGGTGTGCAACAAATCTTCTGTCGCCGCCTTGCTTGGCGTTATGGATAACGTCGCCCCCTTCCAGGGCGAGAATGAGTTCCCCGACGACGTTCCGTTCGACACCTATTTTGGTGAGCAAAAACGTCGCGCCGAGGAGATGGCACGTGCGGCGGCGGAATATGCCGCGGCCCAGCAGCAAAACGACTATGGCAACACCATCGAGTATGAAGAGCCTGCCTACGAGGAGGACGAGTTCGGCCAGCCGATCGCTCCCGACGCTCAGACCGAGCCCGAACAGGGCGAGGCTTTCGACGAGCAGATCGAGGGTTTTGAGGGTGCGTCTGCCGACGAGACGCTGATTGGCGCCATCGTGCCCGAGGATCAGAATCAGGCTGTCCAGGCCGAAGAGTTCAATGACGAGGTTCCCGCTGCCGAGCCGGCGGAGGAGCCTGTCGCGGCCGAGCCCGAGCCCAAGCTCTATCGCAATGCCGCCGGCAACATCCGCTTTGGTTCGGATGCCATCCGTGCGCTCGGCATGCTTCCCGAGTCCTGCACGCTCGATTACGAGGAGGGCGAGGAGCCGACGTTTGAGCCCGAGCCTGCCCCCGTCGTGACTGCACCTGCGCCCGTTGTCGCCATGGATGATGAGTCTGCCGCGGTTACCGCTGCCGTTGCCGAGCCCGAGGCGGTGTCCGCGATCGATCCCGCGGCAGGACTGGACATTTTGGCTCCCGCCGCGCCGGCGCAAGACGTTACGGACGAGTCTGACGACGATTACGTTGAACAGCCGAGGCGCGTGTCTTACGAGAGCGATACTGATTTCTCGGCCGAGATTCCCGCGGCAACGCCCCATGCCGATATTGCATCCGCGTTCTCTTCGATTGGCGCCAGTGCTTCCAACTTCTTTAAGGGTGCGCTTGCAAAGGGCAAGAAATTTGTCGACGATTTCGAGGAGAAGCGCGCTGCCGCACGCGAGGCTGCCGAGCAGGAGGCTATCGCTCAGCAGCAGGCAGCCGAGGCGGCACGCGAGCGCGCGGCGCAAGAGTTCGAGCAGAACGAGGCTATGCAGTCCGTGCCCGTCGACGCTGCCGAAGCTACAACGTCCTTTGAGTCCCAGCAACCGGCGTCCACGGATGTTGTTGAGGCGACGACGTCTTTCGAGGCTCAGCAGCACGTCGATAGCACCATGTCGTTTGATGCCGCGCAGTTCGATTCCACGATAACGTTTGAAAAGCAAGGCACCGCGATTGCCGAGCCCCTTCCTGTTTCCGATGAGCAGGGCGACGCGGTGGACGATGACGAGCCTATTGATGCTGCCGAAATCCAAGATGCCGCCGAGGACGAGGCCGTCGAGGCCAACCCTGACGAAGAGCAATACGCGGCAGCCGAGCAAGATGATTCGGCCGAGGTCGAGCAGGAGGAAGTGCCTGCGGTTTCCGAGGCTCCCGAGACAGATGAGTCGAGGCCTTACTCCACGCAGATTTTCACCATGCCGACCCCGAGTGGTTCCGGTGCCACGGTTGCCGATGTTGCTCCCACCCAGGACGAAACGGTCGATTCCCTTATGGCCCAGATTTCCTCCCAGGCATCACCGCGTCCGCAGATGAATGTTCCCGATCCGGCGTCGGCTCCGTCGCCCGCGCCTTCCTCGTCTCCGCTGGCTTCGGTCCCCGATCCGTCGCTGCCGTCGATGAAGCAGGCAAACGTTGCGTCTCGTACGTCGCTGTTCGACCTTCCCGACCCCTCTGCACAGGTCAACGACCCCTTTGCTACCGCTCAGGGTCCCGAGCCCACATCGGCACCCGTTGCGCCTCCTATGCCCGTTGCGTCGGGCGCTCAGCCGATCGAGACCATTTCGGCTCCCGCCCCGGCGGCACCCAAGCCTCGCAAGCGCGGCCTGGGCGGCCTGTTCGGTCGTAAAAAGAAAAACGAACAGGACAGCATGAGTGATTGGCTGGGCGTCGAAGACGATTACGATGCCAAGAAGTCCGGTCGCGGCATCGGTTCGTGGGATAATTTCGAGGACGATAACGATGGCTGGAAGGGCGGCGCTACGTCTTCCGACGGCGCTTCTTCCGAAGATATGCTCTCGGCTGTCGCCTCTATGGGCGATGATGAGCTGCTCGGTCACGATATCTGGTTTGTGGCAACGGGCGCCTCGGATTGTGATGGCGCCGGTATGAAGGCCTTCTTGGCTTCGCATCGCGATAAGCTCCGCGGCGTCTTCTTCATCAATCTTGAATCCGTCGGTGCCGGTAGGCTTTCGGTGGTGACGGTTGAGGGCGAACAGCAGCTGCTCAAGGGCGATCGCCGCATCATGAACCTGGTCAGCAAGGTGTGCAAGTCGTTCCATGTCGATTGTGGCGCGCTCGAGATGCCCTATGCCAAGACCGATGCCTACGCCGCGCTCGAGGCGAGCCGCCGAGCCCTCACCATCGCGGGCGTGGACGGCACGCGTCTGGCTTGCGCTCGTACCGAGGACGACCTGCCCCACAATGTCAATCCGACGAACATTGCCACGGTATCCGAGGTCGTGACCGAGGTTATCCGTCGTTCGTAGACGGAGCTCTAAGGAGTCAACGTGTTTTCGTATATTAAGCGCCATTGGCCTGTCTACGTGATTTTGACCTTGATCGCCATTGCGTTAGGATTTGGGGCTGCCTACATCGTGGGTGCGAAGGGCTCGACCCCCGCCTCCGCAATCAGCGAAGAGGTGGAGCAAGAACAGAGCACGGGTGCCGATGGGATTCCTGAGTCCGAGCAGGCAATCGTTGATGGTGGATCTTCGTCTGCAGAGTAGATACGGCGATTAAAATGATTGAAAGCGGGCGAGCCGGGGGACTGGCTCGCCCGCTTTTTCATCGCGCTAGCGCTTCTTTGGGTTCGACCTAAGGCGAGCGAACCATAGGGTTGCGGCACCCGAGGTCAGGAGCGCGGTGATGCAAGCGGCGATGGGAGCTGATCCTGTTGCCGGTAGGTCCTGCGGTAGGGTACAGCGTTGAATGACACGGTCCTCGTCATGTGACTCAAGTTTATCGCCGCCGCCGTTGCGGCAAAGATCGACGCGCGCGCTGTTGGTGAGTGCAGTTTGGGGCGTATAAGCCGACGTTGCCTGCATGTGCACGACTGCGCCCCGAGCGTCTGTGCCAAGGATTGCTTTGGCATCGTCAAGGTCGTCGTGCTCATCTTTGAGATCATCACGGGTCCAAGAATCCGCATCGCTTCGAGTCGTAAAGTCGGCGGCTACCGCACCGTATTCAATGCGAATGCCCGTCACGACGGTATTGGATGCAAGGTCGAGTTCTTTCGCCTCGAGTGTGGTGGATTCCGTGGTCGAGACATCCGCCTTCCAGAGGTGCCAGCCGTCGTAATCGACGAGGCGGCAATCCTCACCCAGGC
The DNA here is from genome assembly GCA_934654765.1 of uncultured Collinsella sp. GTDB lineage: Bacteria > Actinomycetota > Coriobacteriia > Coriobacteriales > Coriobacteriaceae > Collinsella. The sequence continues at coordinate 28,077 of CAKUGX010000005.1, forward strand.
TCTCTTTTACTTCGTCGGACTCAAGCCAAGGATTTTCGTGCCCATCGTCAAGCGTCGCGTTTGCCGGCTCATCGACGTCTGTCGAGTCCAACGGCGTCGTGCGATACCACACGTTGCACAGACCGTTGAGGTCGCCGATGGCGACGGGGGTTTCGATTGAGACGAATCTCGCCGTGCCGTCTTTGGCGCACTCAAGATCATCGGTAATCGTAAACTCATCAACCCAAGTAGCGGAATCGTTTCGAGCATCGATGGTATAGGAGAAAAGCCCATCCGTATTGGTTTGCATCGCGGCGCGGTTTTTTCCATCGCCGTTAGCCAACAGATCCTTCCCGATAGGTTGGACAAGTTCCTGACGCTTGTCGACCTGTCCTTTGATCTCGATGGGCGCATCCTTCATCGCGACGGATTGGACTTCTCCCGTATCCTTTATTTCAAACGTTATCTCCTCGGCAAGGTCATAGGTCCGCGGAGACATCGTTTCGCGCAACGAGTAGGTGCCGGGTGCAAGATGTTCGACGCGGTGCGGCTTGTCGGATGAGGTCCAAGAGTCTATTTCGGTTTTATCGGGACCATATAAGGTGAGTTGTGCGCCTTTCACTTCCTGCTCTCCGCTTGCATCGACCTTGGAGATATCAACCTTGGTGTAATCGTCGGATACGTTAAGCCGTGCTTCTACAACGGGTGTTTTCTGGTCGGCATAAGTAAGGTCGACAATATGGGATGTCCGATCGAGTAAGAAGCCTGCCGGCGCTTGAGTCTCGACAACCTCGTAGTGCGCGGTGCCAGATCCCAGCGGGAGGTCGTCCGCGCGTGCTTCTCCAGTTTCATCCGTCGTGACGGTAGCGACAGTCTCACCGTCGAGCGCGGCGATGCTACCGTCGGGGCGCACGATATCACCCGAAGCACGGATCTCAAAGATGGCGCCCGCGAGGCTGCTGCCGTCTACGGCATCGGTTTTAACGATCCTGATGTTTCCGATCGCGGCGTGGTCATAATACGAGGCGATTGCAACGGGCGTTAGGTTTATATCGGCGGGTATGTTTACCTCGATCTCTTCGCCGACAAGATAGGGCTCTTTGGCCGAGGTTTCGCGTACATAATAGGTGCCCGGCACGAGCGATTCGGGCAGTGTGACGGTCCCGGTCGTGTCAGTCGTAAAGGTGTCCATTACGTTATGTGCTGGATACCAGCAAGTTTGTGAGACAGGTTTGTGATTGCTGTCGAGTAGTTGGAAGGTGAATCCGGCTAGTGGAACAGAAGCGCCTGTTTGGGCATCGCGTTTTACAATCTGGAGATGCGTCGACAGAGCGTGGTTGTCCACGATATATTGAAGCTCGGTGCCGTCGGAAATCTGATTAGCCTCGACGGTCCATTCCCCCGCACGTTTAAAACCCTCGGGGACGGTTTCCGGAACCTCACGAACCGTGTAGCCGGCGCGGTCGTATGGGACGGCTCCGTGGACACCGGCTGGTCGCTTGCCTGTGCCAAACCATGCTTCGGGCTGGTCTTTGGTGGAGGCAAAGCCATAGATGTTTGTAGTCAGTGTGCCAACAACCTGCTGAGAGCTGTTACTGACAACCTCAAAGACAACATCTCCTGCCGGCTGCTCCAGGCCGGATTGATCGTTATTGCCGTAGTCCTTGAATTTTGAAATCTCAAGGTTAAACGCAATGGGGATATCGGAAATGCGAGATTCGATCTCGACCACGCCTGAATCGCCGAGTTGGTCGGCTCCAACGGTGTAAGACCAACTGTCACCGGAGGGCAAATAGCCCTCGGGCGCCTTCGATTCATAGATGGTAAAGGTTCCCAGGGGGACATCGGTGAGGGTAGCTCGACCGCTTTCATCGGTCCTGAGAGTTTGTGTCCATCCAGGGGTTGATTGCGATACGCACACGAATTCTGCTCCTGCGAGCGAAGCCCCAACTTGGGGGCCTGCATTCGTTGCGGCGTCGAGCTTTACAATGCGCAAGGTAATGGTGCCGGGTTGTTCATCAATGGTGACGTATCCGCCGTTATCCGTCGTGGTAAAGGCAATGCGATCGTGCCGGGGGATATAACCAGCTGGCGCTGTTGTCTCAACTAGGTAGTATGCCGTGTTGGGTAGGAGTGTTGCCTGCGCTCGACCGTTGCTGTCCATCTGGACGGTGCCGACACGTGCGCCGCTGGCGCTCTCAAAAACATCGAATGTTGCCCCATCAAACTGATAAGTATTGTTTCCGCTGGTAATGGCAGCGTTTGCAGACTGCTTTTGGAAGGAAACAGAGACCGCCGGTAGTACATAGAGCATGTCTTGACGTTTGCTGCCGCCCGATACGGTTCCTAGATAGCGCCGCGCGCGGTGCGGAGCGGCTTTGATGCTTCCTGATTTTGCGCTGTCGTGGAGCCATCGCGCAGCCGCCACGACTTCATTGTCGGCGGTAAAGTGCCCACTCTTGGTTTTGCCCTGAGCGGTCGTGTAGGAGTAGGTGCCGTCGACATGGGTAGTGCCGTTGAGCATCCATACGGCAAGCTGGGTGGCGGCGCGGGCGCGATCGGGTGAAAGATGGTAACCGCCAAACGACGTGGCGGTAGGATATCCGTGACAAACGATTGCCGCGAACTCGTCGTCGAGCCACACCCAGCCTTGATCAAAGTTGAGCCATGGGCCGTCCGGCTTGGTGGGGCCGGGGCGCTCCTGGTTCATGCAGTAGGCAATCGAGGCGTCTTGAGCTTCATACTTGCCGATGAAGAAGGGCCCACAATCATCGCTAATAGTGCGGAAGCCGAGCTGGTCGTAGCCATCGACGGCAAATGCGGCTCCCGGTGCCAGGCAGCCGAACAGCAGGAAGAGGAGCAGGAGCAGCGGACCTGTTGCGATTGCGCTGTGGACAGAGTGCGTGGGTGCGGTGGACATGGCTGCTCCTTATCCCTCGTGCGCCGCATGGGGAGGTTGCGACGCGTGGGATGAGGCTACCCCCGAGGTTCATGCGGGTAAGTACCGGAAGCTGACCAAAAGCTTGCCCGATTTCTGACAAATTGGGCCCATATGGAACAATCAAATAAAATTGCAGGTAAAAGATGGTGAAATAAGGACGCCAGAGGTCCCTATCTCCACAATTGGACTGTTTTCCAGACGATTCTCCACAGCTAAAACAAGCATCGCCACCCTTGTATCGAACAAGACAACCGCGTTATACTAGCCAACACACAAGCGGGCATCGCCAAGTGGTAAGGCATCAGCTTCCCAAGCTGACCCGCGCGGGTTCGAGTCCCGTTGCCCGCTCCATTCGAATTTCAGGCACGGTAACGTTTCGCTACCGTGCCTTTTTCAATAAAGTGCCGGGACTCGAACCCGACAGGGTGCGAGCGTTAAATAAACGCGAAGCGTTTATAGCGAGCAGGCAAGGTCGCCGATAGGCGACCGCAGCCGGTGCGGATTTGCGAAGCAAATACGCGGACGTCCCGTTGCCCGCTCCATCGAGCGCGGGAGACCTTGGGACGGCCAATTCAACAAAGTCTTCCCCATCGTCTCCGTGAATCCGAGGAGATCGACCGCAGCCGGTGCGGATTTGCGAAGCAAATACGCGGACGTCCCGTTGCCCGCTCCATCGAGCATGGGAGACAGCCGGGAGTGTCAGATTCAACCCATATTGCCCGCGCATAGGCGTAGGTCCGGGACATGCCGACCGCAGCCGGTGCGGATTTGCGAAGCAAATGCGCGGACGTCCCGTTGCCCGCTCCAATTCCAAAATGTTAGGTTAATGCCTGCTGCCCATACTTGCACCCGCGCACGGTACAATGGTTGGGTTACGACCAACGTGCCAATAACCAAAAAGGAGCCGCTATGATCGATCGCTATACCCGCCCGGAGATGGGACACATCTTCTCCCTCGAGAACAAGTACGCCATTTGGCAGGAGATCGAGGTCCTGGCCTGCGAGGCCCAGGCGGAGCTCGGCAAGATCGGCATTTCTAAAGACGAAGCCCAGTGGATCCGCGACCATGCCAACTTTGAGAAGGCAAAGGTCGACGAGATCGAGGAGGTCACGCGCCACGACGTCATCGCCTTCCTGACCAACATGAAGGAGTACATCGACGCCGATGTTCCCGAGGGCGACCCCAAGCCCAGCCGCTGGGTTCACTATGGCATGACCAGCTCCGATCTGGGCGACACGGCTCTGTGCTATCAGCTCACCCAGGCCTGCGACCTGATCATCGAGGACGTCAAGAAGCTCGGCGAGATTTGCAAGCGTCGCGCCTTTGAGGAGCGCAACACGCTCTGTGCCGGCCGCACCCATGGCATCCACGCCGAGCCGATGACCTTCGGTATGAAGTTTGGCTCTTGGGCATGGGAACTCAAGCGCGATCTGGATCGTCTTGAGGACGCCCGCAAGAACGTTGCCTTCGGTGCCATCTCGGGCGCTGTTGGCACGTACAGCTCCATCGAGCCGTTTGTCGAGGAGTATGTCTGCGAGCACCTGGGTCTGGTTCACGACCCGCTGTCCACGCAGGTTATCAGCCGCGACCATCACGCCTATCTCGCCGGCGTTCTCGCCACCACCGCGGCCACCTGCGAGCGCATCGCTACCGAGGTTCGCAATCTGCAGAAGACCGATACGCTCGAGGCCGAGGAGCCGTTCCGTAAGGGCCAAAAGGGCAGCTCCGCCATGCCGCACAAGCGCAACCCCATCACCATGGAGAAGGTCTGCGGTCTGTCGCGCGTCGTGAAGTCCAACGCCCAGGTTGCCTTCGATAACGTCGCCCTGTGGCACGAGCGTGACATTTCGCACTCCTCTGCCGAGCGTGTCGCCCAGGCCGACAGCTTCATCGCCCTCGACCACATGTTCCAGTGCCTCATCCGCGTTATCGACGGCCTGCAGCTGTACCCTGCCCGCATGATGGCCAACCTCAATAAGACCCGCGGCCTCATCTTCTCCTCCAAGGTGCTGCTGGCCCTCGTCGACACGGGCATCACCCGCGAGGACGCGTACGCCATTGTGCAGGAGAACGCCATGGCAACTTGGCACGAGGTGCAGGATTGTGTCTCCGGCCCCACCTTTAAGGAGCGTCTCGAGGCCGACCCGCGCTGCACCGTCAGCCAGGAGAAGCTCGACGAGATCTTTGATCCGTGGGACTTCCTCACCCGTATCGACACGGTCTTTGATCGTCTGGAGCAGCTGAGCTTCGAGTAGGCTGGCTTTATTCGACCGCTTGCGGATACATTTCAACCATTGGCGCCTTGCCCGTCTTGGGCGAGGCGCTTTTTTTCGTTGCTGCCGCAGGCTCCGGTAATAGAATGAAAATTCGGCTGCTGTTTTGATGAAAGGAGGCACGTGCCCAGACGTATTAAACGAGGCGCTATCGTCTCGTTTGTGCTCATACTCTTTGTTGCCGTCTGTGCGGGCGCCCTGACGTATACCGTTCGACGCAGTCCTTCCTCCTCGAATGAAGCCGATAAAGATCTCCCGGTGCTCAAGATTGGCGTTACGGATAATGACCCCTATGTGTATGTCGATACCACAGGCGATTACGCCGGTATCGATATCGATATCGCCCGCGAGGCCTGCAAGCGTGCTGGAATCAAACCGCAATTTGTTGACATATCTTGGAATGATCGCGATCGCCTGCTCAAAAACGGCGATATCGATTGTCTGTGGTGCGACTATTCGCCCAATTATCGCGAAGACGTTTATTACTGGACTGAGCCGTATCTGACCGTGACAGTCTCGGTCGCCGCCAAGAAAACGAGTGGTATCAAGGGTTTGACGTCTCTCGATGGAAGCAAGACCATTGCGGTGATTGCGGGTTCGGTGAGTGAACGCCGATTGCTTGCCGGGGACCTGGGTATCTCGCCGGATGTGCACGTCAAATCATATGGCTCTGCCGAACTCTGCAAAGCTGCCCTGGTCAAAGGTTATGTTGACTGTTGGATGGCGGACGTTCAATCGCTCGACCGGCTCGTCGCGCAGTATCCCGGTGTTTATCGCGTGTTTGCCGACGACGTTATGACAGTTGACCTGGGCGTTGCGTTTGAGAACAGCTATGAAGGGGAGTACGTCAAAAACCTCAATACCGTGCTGTTCGACATGGATCGGGACGGCACGATTGATCGTATTGTGAGCAATTACAAGGCAGGAGCGACGGCGGACGGGCAAAGGGCGGAATCATGACAAATGACAAGTGCCGCTTGCGTCGAAAGGGTTTGGTCGCCGCGGCTATCGGCGTTGTGGCCAGCGTTGTCCTATTGAGTTTGCTCTACATGGTCGGTACGCATCGCTGTCTCGATAAAACGCTTGGGTTTGGCCAGGAAACCATGGTGTTTCTAAAAAACGCCTGCAAAAAATATGACCGATATGAACAGGGAAGAAAAACCGAGGCGACGCACAATTTGGATGCTGCGCTCGAGTCGTTTGCGGCGTTCTTGCCGCCTGATCGCGTTGAAGTCAACGACGATCTGGTCGAGGATTATGTCCATACCGAGTGTCTTTCGGGAATGTTGGTCATGGACGCCGACGGCCATATGGCCGCTCATTACGATACTGACGGTCGCGATCCACTGATGCTGTGGCGAGAGGAGCTGGCCTGTTCGCCGGTCGCATCGATGTATCGAGGCTCCAAGGTGTCCTACTCGACCGTCGTAGAGCGTCGCGGTGTCGACTTTGCCGTGAGTGCCATTCCGTACGGTGATGGGGTGGCGTTGGGGTATCAATCGCTTGCGGCTGAGCCCTCCGATGACTATTCATACGTTATCGCCGACGTGCTCGTGAACAACACGTTCCATCAGGGTCCAACGGTGTTCGTGATGCGCGATGCGCAAATCGTATCCTCAAACGATTCGACCGTCGATATAGCCCTTGCCCGACTTCTTGCCGATAGCGGAACTGACTGGAAAGACGAAGGCCTAACGCGCGTCGAATATCAGGGAACTACCTGGTATGCCGTGCGTGCGGCGTATAAGGACTACCGCCTGTTTGCGCTCTACCCCAAATCTGAGGTCATGTCTGGCAGGATTGCATTTGTCGCTGCCGGCGTGCTGGCGTGCCTGGCGTTTTGGGTCGTAGTGCTGTTGGTGCGCACTATTGCCGACCGTCGCAACTTGGCCGAAAAGGACAAGCAGCTCGGCATCATCAATGCCATCAGTTCTGCGTATGAGTCGACCTTCCTGTTGCATCTCGATACGCTCGAGATCGAGGGAATTAACATGTCGCCGTCGATGGCGAAAATATTTGCTGAGCATACCGAGGCATATGACTTTTTGGACACGGTTTGTCGAGACGTTGTGAGTCCCGAAAGCCGCGAAGTGGTCATGGAGCTTATAGATACAAGTACGCTTCGGGACCGTATGGAGGGCGTGCCGCACTTGGATGCCGAGGTGCGAGATTGCCGAGGTGCTTGGTATTCGCTGCAGGTTGTTCCGCAGCGTCGCGATGAGCGGGGCCGACTGGAATCGGTCGTCGTGGCGACGCATAACATCTCGATGGCAAAGCGCGCCGAAGAGCTTTCTTTTCAGGACAAACTGACGGGGCTTCGCAATAGAAATTACCTTGAGTCCCTTGGCGATGACTCGGTGAACAAATCCCTGCCCGTGAGTGTGATCATGATGGACTGCAACCACCTCAAGCGCACCAACGATCTTTACGGTCACGAAATGGGCGATGAGTTGCTGCGGCGTACGGCGTCTGTATTGAGGCAGGTGGCAGGCGAGAAGTTTGTGCCCATGCGCGTTGGTGGAGATGAGTTTTTGTTGATATGCCCCTACACTGATCGCGAGTCCGCGCGTCAATTGGTGCAAGATCTTCGCCGCGGTCTTGCTGCGGCGAGCGATGATGCGCTGGCCGTCAGCGCGTCATTTGGCATCGCGACGGTAGAGACACCCGGCTGTACGCTAGCCGAGATATACCGCGTTGCCGACCATAACATGTATCAAGAGAAGCGTGAAGTTCACGCTCAGGACGCGAATCGTTAGTATTGCAGTCACCGGTTTGTGCATCGTAGGATGTTGAATCGGTGCCCGCGATACTATATCGGCCCGGGCGGGGATAATAGACATCTGAAATTTCTCTATGAGAGGGGATCTCAATGATTAGCTTTGACTACAAGCCTCAGGGCGTGTGCTCTCGCAATATCCATCTCAATCTTTCCGACGACGGCAGCAAGGTACTGGGCGTCGAGTTTACCGGCGGCTGCGATGGCAACCTCAAGGCCATCTCCAAACTGGTCGAGGGCGCTCCTGCCGACCGTGTGATCGAGGTTCTTGCCGGCAATACCTGCGGCATGAAGAAGACCTCTTGCGCCGATCAGCTTACGCGCGCTATCGAGGCCGCCCGCGCCGAGATCGCCTAATGGGTATCGTCGACCACATCAAGAACGGAATATCGCGCCGCGGTTTTGTACTCGGTGGAGCTGCCGCGGGCGCTGCCACGGTGCTTGCCGGATGTTCGAAAAAAACAGGCACCAGTGATGATGCCGCTGGCGAGCCGCAGGTTATCAAGGACGATTCCAAGATCATCTCGATTACGGATGAGTACGAGGCAGTCGACATCGATCTTGAGCCGGCGGCATCGTGGACGCTGCCGCTGGGCACATTGCTGTACTACTGCGAGGGTGACTATGCTGCGGCAATGATGGCGCCCGCATCGGCACTGCACGCCAACACACTCGGTGTGCTCAACCTGGGCGATGGCTCGCTTACCACATTAATTGAGGATCCTATCGAGGGCACGGGATATGCATTTTACGATGTCCGTGCCGGCGATGGCGTGTTTGCGTGGGTTGAGATGAACTTTGCCAATTCATCGTGGAAGCTCTACGCTCAAAATCTGTCGGGCGCTTCGCTCTCTGGCGACGTGGTTGAGCTCGATCGAGGTGGCAAGGACTACGATCCGCCACTGTTTACGGCGTTCGGGTCATCAGTCATCTGGTATAAAATGCCTTCGGCAGGCGGCAATAAAACGAGTAACGATTCGTTTTGCTATCGTCGCTCGCTTGATGAATCTAAGGCCGAGACAATTTGGAAATCGACGGGCCGCTTTGCGTCGGCCCCACGCGCGAGCGACGGCATTTTGACCATCTCGCCGCGTGTCCGCAACGACGAGGGCGTCTACTACGGCATAACGGCAATCGATCTGACCGATGGCAACAACACCAAACGTGCCCAGCTAGTCCTTCCCTCGTCAGTCTCGCCTTTCGAGGCCGTATATATGGGCGATACCTTCGTGTTTTCTATCGAGGCGACCTATAGTGGCGTGGGCAGCCTGGGCAACATGGGCACGTATATCGGTAATGAGGGAGGGCCGTACCTCTTCCTGTCCCGCGAGCCTCTCGCATGTGCGGCTGGCAAGAAGAATAAATACCTTGTTAAGGTACAGGCATCGCATTTCCTGATCGACACCTCTGCCAAGACCTATGGCTCGCTGTTGTCGCCCGACCGCGCTTTGGAGTATGGCGATTATCCAGCTACGGCGGGAAAATCGGACTCATTCCTTACGTACGCCACGGTGCGCAACAGCCAGGGTATACCAGAGACGGTCACCGCACGCCTATTCTCTCTTTAAGCTTAGAGGGGTTAAAAAGGCGCCAACAGGGGAATAAACGCGTTGTAATTGTGAGTACCGCCCGCCGAGCTGCCACGTCATAGCGGCATCCGGTGGGCTCAGGTGCGTTAAAATGAGCTTGTTCTTAGCTAATTGAGACAGGGGGGCCGTGTTATGGCTTCAGATGCAAAAAAGATTCTGCTGGTCGAGGATGAGAAGGCAATCCGTGACGCCGTCGCTGCCTATCTCGAGCGCGAAGGCTACTGGGTTGTGGGTGTCGGCGATGGCCAGTCCGCGATCGAGGAGTTCGAGAAGCATCAGTTCGACCTGGTCGTGCTCGATCTTATGCTCCCCAAGATCCCCGGCGAGCGCGTTTGCCGCACCATTCGCGATACCTCGGATGTTCCCATCATCATGCTGACTGCCAAGGGCGAGATCGAGGACCGTATTATCGGTCTTGAGCTCGGCGCCGACGACTACCTGATCAAGCCGTTCTCGCCGCGCGAGCTTGTCGCCCGCGTACGCGCCCTGTTCCGTCGTGCCCACCAGGCCGACGAACCCGCCGTCGAGGTACTCGACTTCGGCGATCTGGTCATCGATATCTCGGGCCACAAGATCTTGGTCGAAGGCAAAGAAGTCGATCTGACGGCTTCCGAGTTCAAGCTGCTCACCACGCTTGCTCGTCATCCCGGCCGTGTCTACAACCGTATGGAGCTGGTCGAGAAGGTGCTTGGGTACGACTTTGAGGGCTATGAGCGCACCATCGATAGCCACGTGAAGAACCTTCGCGCCAAGCTGGGCGATGATCCCAAGAAGCCCAAGTGGCTCTACACCGTCCACGGTGTCGGCTATCGCTTCGAGGCTCCGGCCAAGACCGATAAGTCGGACGAGAAATAGGGAAATCACATATGACACCTGCGCGCTTTGAAATCGGACAAAAGCACAAGCAGGAGAGCGAGGCGGGTTCCAAGGCTAGTTGGAACACGCCTCGTTCCGATTCACGGCCAACGATGAGCTATCCCTCGCGCATGGCACTTGCTTTTGCTCTGACATCGCTCATGACGGTATTGGTGCTGGTGGGCGTGGTCTCTGTTGTGTGGGGCACGGTCTTTTCGGATTACACGCGCTCCAATATCGTCGAAATCGCAAATTCCGCTGCCGAAAAGCTTGCGACGTCGTATGAGGAAAACGGCAATTGGACTGCGGGCGAGCTGCGTACGGTCGCGACATCGAGTTTGGTGTCCGACGACCTGAGTATGCAGGTCGTCAACAAGAAAGGCGTTGTCGTTTATGATGACTCATGGCCTTCGGCAAGCGCGACCGCCGATGTGCGCGAGAGCGAATCAGCGTCGAGCAGCTCGAGCGGTAAAAAAGCATCGCATAGCCCGGTCTCGTCTGCTCCAACCGACTCCGATAGCGTTGCCAACGTCGAAATCATAACGTCTTCGGGCGAGCATGTCGGACAGGTAAAGCTATGGGCCATCGGCTCCGATGCCTTGCTCACCAAGGCGGATTCTGCATTTAGGGAGAAGACCTTTAACGCCATGGCCCTCGCCGCGGTTGTTGCAATCTGCATTTCGGTCGTTATCGGATCGCTCGTGTCGCGCATGCTCACCAAGCCGATTCATCGTATTACGAGCACGGCCAAGCAAATTCGCGATGGCGATCTGTCCGCTCGTACTGGTTTGCGCGGTGATGACGAGATTGATCAGCTGGGTGAGACCTTCGATGAGATGGCCACTTCGCTCGAGAAGGATATGAAACACGAGAAGCGCCTGACCTCAGACGTTGCACACGAGCTTCGCACGCCGCTTATGGCCATGCTCGCAACGGTCGAGGCCATGCAGGATGGCGTGTATCCCACCGACGATGAGCATTTGGAGACCGTTGCTTCCGAGACGCGTCGCCTGGCTCGTCTGGTGCAGCAGATGCTCGACCTGTCGCGCATGGAAAACAGCACGGCTCCGCTCAACCTTGAGCCGGTGGACATGGTTCCTTTCGTGCGTTCCATCGTCAATGCCCAGGAGCGCCTGTTTGTCGACCGCGATCTGCGCTTGCGCTTTGCTGACGAGACCCAAGGTCACGACGATGTCGTCGAAGCCGATCCCGACATGATCACACAATGCGTCATCAATCTCATGAGCAACGCCATGCGCTACACCCCCGAGGGCGGTTGGGTCGTGGTGTCGGTGCTCAGTGACCGCAAACACGTCAGCATCGCCGTTTCTGATACCGGCATCGGTATTGCCAAGGATGACTTGTCGCGCATCTTCGGCCGTTTTTGGCGCGCCGATGCCAGCCGTGCCCGTGAGGCGGGCGGCCTGGGCGTGGGCCTCGCCGTGACCAAGCAGATTGTCGAGCGTCATCACGGCTACATATCCGTGGAGTCGGAGCTTGGAAAGGGTACGACTTTTACGATTCATCTGCCTCGCGAGCACACGGCGGACGCGGCATCTACTACAATGGAGCACTAGCTTTTCGCTATTCGGTGAAGGAGGGGTTTCGTCCCTGCCGCTCCGAGTTTGCGAAAACATGCGGGAAAGAACCCGCATTACTGTCGTATTTTGGTAAGGAGTGACTCACGTGACAACGATGGAGCGTCGTCCGGATTCCCGTGGCAAGGTTCGTGATATCTATGATGCCGGTGAAAACCTGCTGATGGTCGCCACCGACCGCATTTCTGCGTTCGACTTCATTCTTCCCGACGAGATTCCGTTTAAGGGAGAGGTGCTCAACCGCATCTCGGCATTCTGGTTCGATAAGTTTGCCGACATCGTTCCCAACCACCTCGTTTCCATCGACCCGGCGGATTTCCCCGAGGAGTTTGCTGAGTATCGTGACTACCTCGCTGGCCGCGCCATGCTGGTCAAGAAGGCCCAGACGATTCCTATCGAGTGCATCGTCCGCGGCTATCTGACCGGTTCGGGCAAGAAGACCTACGACGAGAACGGCACCGTCTGCGGCATCCAACTGCCCGAGGGTTTGACCGAGGCTTCCAAGCTTCCCGAGCCGCTGTTCACGCCGTCCACGAAGGCCGAGATCGGTGACCACGACGAGAACATCTCGTTCGAGCGTTGCTGCGAGATCGTGGGCGAGGACATTGCCACGCAGATTCGCGACCTTTCCCTCAAGATCTACAAGGCTGCTGCCGAGTATGCAGCGACCCGTGGCATCATCATTGCCGACACCAAGTTCGAGTTTGGTGTCATCGATGGCAAGGTCACGCTGATCGACGAGTGCCTCACGCCTGACTCCAGCCGTTTCTGGCCTGCCGCCAGCTACGAGGAGGGCAAGATTCAGCCCAGCTACGACAAGCAATTCGTCCGCAATTGGCTCAAAGCCAACTGGGATATGACGGGGGAGACCCCGCACCTGCCCGCCGAGGTCATCGATGGCACGTCCGAGCGCTATCGCGAGGCCTTCCAGATCATTACGGGCTCCCAGTTCACAAGCATGAAGGAGAACGCATAAGTGAGTACCCGTAGCGCCACGAACAAGCGCACGCAATCCCACGAGGTTACCGGGGTTGCGCGCAAGTCCGCCGCATCCGCCAAGCCCGCCCGTCAGGCAGCGAGCTCTGTCCGCGTCGTGCCGGCTTCGTCTAAGGCACGCCGCAAAGAGCTCGAGAAGGGCGAGAACCTCGAGGGCCTTTCTAAAGAGGAGAAGCGCGCCCGCAAGGCTAAGCAGCGCGCCAAGGAGGATCGCATCTACACGGTGTCGAATATCCTTCTCAAGCAGGATGAGGACTACACTAAGCGCCGCCGCATCTGGTGGGCCGTGCTCACTATCGGCATGGTGCTCGTCGTGGCCATTTGGGCTTCGCTGTACTTCGCTCCCGCTGGCATGGTGTCCAGCCCCGTCCAGATGGTCGGCATCGTTTTGTCCTACGTCGTCATTTTGGGTGACTTTATCTACGACTTCGTTCGTATTCGTCCCCTGCGCAACATGTACCGCACGCAGGCCGAGGGCATGTCCGAGAACAAGCTCAACGCCCTTATCGAGCGCTCGGCTGCCGAGGAGGACAAGAAGGACTCCAAGAAGAAGTAGCGTTTGCATGCATACTTATCGCTAAGATATAAGGCGCGTCGTTTTTGCGGCGCGCCTTTTTACTGTTCTATAGATAGATGGAGTGGCACATGATTCGAGCTGCCCTGACGGTCGAAGAGGCTCTGGAGGGCATGAAGGCCCTAGAGCCCAAGATTAAAAACTATGCGCGCCTGGTTGTCCGCAAGGGCGTAAACGTCAAGCCCGGCCAGGAGGTTGTCGTTCAGTCTCCGGTCGAGTGCGCGCCGTTTGCGCGCGTGGTGGTCGCGGAGGCTTATGCCGCCGGCGCTGGCCACGTGACGGTCATTTGGGCCGATGATGCCGTGACGAGGCTCACGTACGAGCATGTCGATAAAACCTATTTTGAGCAGACGCCCGAGTGGAAGCGCCTGCAGCTTGATTCCTTGGCCCAGGACGGTGCCTGCTTTATCTTTATCGAGGGCGCCGACCCCGCCGCTCTGAAGGGTATCGATCCTGCCAAGCCCGCCGCGGCTTCCAAGGCAAGGAATACGCAGTGCAAGGTCTTTCGCCGTGGACTGGATTACAACATCAACCCGTGGTGTATCGCCGGCGCTCCGGTCGCTGCCTGGGCTCGCGAGGTGTTCCCGGGCGATGCGGACGAGGTCGCAATCTATAAGCTATGGAATGCGATTTTGCACACCGCCCGCGCCGATGGCCAGGACCCGGAGAGCGACTGGGAGCTTCATGACGCGGCGTTCGAAAAGAATTTGCGCTTCCTGAACGACAATCGTTTTGACTGCCTGCATTACACCGCTTCGAACGGAACCGATCTGACGATTGGCATGACGAAAGGTCACGAGTGGGCCGGCGGCAAGGGCAAGACGCCCGATGGGCACCCCTTCTTCCCCAACATTCCCACCGAGGAAGTCTTCACCTCGCCTGATCGTATGCGCGCCGACGGTATCGTGTACTCGGCCATGCCGCTCATTCACCACGGTAACAAGGTCGACGATTTTTGGATTAAGTTCGAGGCCGGCCGCGTAACGGACTACGATGCCCGCGTGGGCAAGGCGACGCTTGCGAGCATTATTGACACCGATGAAGGTGCCGCTCATCTGGGTGAGGTCGCGCTTATCTCCAAGAACACGCCGATCCGTGAAAGTGGCGTTCTATTCTATGACACGCTCTATGATGAGAACGCCAGCTGCCATCTCGCGCTGGGTGTCGGTTTCCCCGAATGCATCGAGGGTGGGTATGACATGTCCAAGGAGGAGCTCCTGGAGCATGGCGTTAACGTCTCGAGCACGCACGTCGATTTTATGATCGGCACGGACGACATCGATATTACGGGCGTTACGCCTGATGGACGTGAAGTTGTGATTTTCCAGAACGGTCAATGGAGTTGGGAATAGTCCCAGACCGTGGTACAATGCCACCCGCGGGCCGTTAGCTCAGCTGGCAGAGCAGGGGACTTTTAATCCCAAGGTCCAGGGTTCGAACCCCTGACGGCCCACCATAG
>CAKUGX010000006.1 GCA_934654765.1 uncultured Collinsella sp.
GCGGCTGATCCGGTCCGACCGGGCCGCGCGGCAAGGAGATATATTGCCAGACCCGAGGGGCGCCGGGGGCGGGAATCTGGGCGTACACATTTCCTACACAATTTGGGATCCGACTAACGTTTGCCAGCCGTTAACTACCGCTCGCCGAGCATCTCTTTATATAAGGCAGCCTCATGGTTAAAGCGGATACGTTCCCCTAGCTAAAGCACAGCCAGCATCGAGCAACTCATCACGTTCTTCCACCGAGAACCCCTCGGCGTAGACGCGCACCACTGGTTCGGTCCCGCTAGGACGGACCAGCAGCCACGTATCATCCTCGAATGCTAAACGCAAGCCATCCATATGACTAACGTTTTGCGGTACCTTGCCACAAATCGACTTGGGGTTTACGCCCGGCAGCAGGGTTCGTAACGTTTCGGCATCTTCGGCCTCAAGGCGCAAATCGCGTCGACCGTAACTCGTCTTACCAAATCTGTCCTCGAGTTGGTCGACCAGAACGCCCAAAGGCGCGTCCGTCTTTGCCATAAGCTCACACAGAATCAGACAGGCGAGGATTCCATCGCGCTCGGGCATATGCGCGGCGATGCCGATACCACCGGCTTCTTCGCCGCCTATGAGGACGCCGCCCTTCTTCATCTCCGCCGCTATATATTTGAAACCGACTGGTTTGACGGTCACGCGGCAGCCAAGCGCCTCGGCAATGCGACGCACGAGCGTCGAGCATGAAAGATTGACGACGACGCGCCCCTCCAAATTACGAAATTGAACCAAGTCGCCCAAAACGAGCGCCATGATCTGATGCGGATGTATATATCTGCCGCGCTCGTCAACCGCGCCGATACGGTCGGCGTCGCCGTCGGTCACCAGGCCAGCGCAAGCTCCGTCCTCGATAACCGTATGCTCGCAAGCGTCCACCCACGGCTCAACGGGGTCGGGGCAGATATCTTCTTGGTCAGGCGCCTGCCCGGCGTGAATCTCGTGCACCTCAACGCCAAGCTCGCGCAGCAAGTCGGCTAGATAGCCCTGGGCTGCGCCGCCCATGGGGTCAACAACCACGCGCAGGTGCGCGGCGCGGATGGCTTCGGCATCGACAAATGATGCCACCGCTTGCATATAGTCAGGAATGATATCCGCGGTGCGATATTGCCCCTCGATCCCCATTGGCTCGGGAGCCATGGTCTCTTCGAGCTCTTCGATGACATCCTGGTTGGCGGTCGAGCCGTCACCCATGCGAATCTTGAGACACAGATAACCCTGCGGATGATGGGACCCCGTCACCATGAGCGCGCCGCACGCCTCACCGTCATAAGCCGCCGCCCACGTAAGGGCAGGGGTCGGAACAGGTCGCGAAGCGAGCACGGCGTCTAGCCCGTGCGCTGCTAGCACACCCGCCGCAAGCTCAGCGAACTCGCGCGCCAGGGGCCGAGTGTCGAACCCTATATATACCGTTTTGCCCGGATTGGTCTTTTGCCACAACTCGCCGACGGCATCGGCGATACGGGCAACGTTATCGGCAGTGAAGTCCTCATCGACGCGAGCGCGCCAACCGTCAGTTCCAAAATGAATTATCGCGCACACGCGCAGACACCTCACAGTGTTTGGATCATGGTACGCATGAGGTATACCCGCGATACACACTCGGCAACCTGCCGGCACCAGCATTCACCATTTGGGCAAATGCTGCCGAGGACATGCAGGCAATAAAAAAACCGCCCCGTATGGAGCGGTTTTGCCCTTTATATATCGAGCGCCTCGGCCATCGCTGCCGTAGTGATTGCCGTGGTTCCACAGCAACTGCCCACCATTGCGGCACCGGCATGTCTCCATTCGATGCATGCGCGCGCGAAAGCTTCGGGGTTCTCGTGCCATACGGGGCCATCCTGAGTCTGGACCGGATCGCCCACGTTGGGACGCACCGTGACGGGAGTAGTCGCCGATGCAACCATCCTGGGCACCGCCGCGTTCGCGGCCGCAAGCGAACAGCAATTAACACCAACCGAGTTTGCGCCGTGTTTTTCGGCGTACAAAACGGCTGCCTCGATGTTGAGGCCATCGCCCAACAGGTCGCCTTTGTCATCAACGACAAAACTCACCAGGACAGGCATGCCGTCAGCGGCATCTCGAGCGCCGGCAAGCATGGGCTGCAAATTACGGATAGACGTCACCGTCTCGATCAGCAGACCATCAACACCAGCATTGAGTAAGGCGTGCGCCTGTTCGCGCGCAATGCCTCGGATCTCACGAAACTCGGCAGAGTCCTCGGCAAACCACTCAATACCGATCGGACCCATCGAGCCCAGCAGCAGCTGAGGGTGCGCCTGGCGGGCATCGTCGACGGCCCCGCGATTGACCTCCGCCACGGACGGCGCAATCTGGTCGTGCTTGAGGGCATAGCTTGATGCCTGAAAGGTATTGGTAATGAGTACCTGCGCGCCGGCGGCGACATACAAGCGATGGATACGAGAAACGGTCTGCGGCTCTGCCAGATTCCAAAACGCCGGTGGAATATCGGCGGCATCGTACTCACTCAACAGAACACTGCCCATGGGGCCCTGCGCCAACAAGGTCTCGCTCGACAAGCGGCGCGTAAGTTCCTCGGCACCAAAGCGGTTGTAATAACTCGTATCCATATATATCCCGCTATTCCTCGACGCTGATTCCCTGCTTTTCGAGATAGGCGAGCCAGCGGCTCATCGTGTCCTCGGATAGCGCATGCTCCATCATGCAGGCCTCGGAATCGGCTCGCTCAAATTCGACACCGAGCTCCTGAACCAAAAACGTGCGGATGAGGCGATGACGGTACCAGATAGCCGTGCCAACCTCGCGGCCGCGACCGGTCAGGATTACCTTGCCGTAGTGCGATTGCTCGACAAGCTCGGATGCCTTGAGCGCCGAAACCGCTTTATTGACCGATGCCTTGGAGACGCCAAGGCGCTGCGCGATGTCGACCGATCGCACGCCGTTGGTTTCCCCCTCTTCGCTTTCAATGCGAACCATGCACTCCAAGTAGTCTTCGTTCGCCACCGTCAGATGTAGTTCGCGCGAGCTATTTGTCGTATCCATGATCTTCCGTCCCTTCTGCATTCAATGGCTGATTCTACCCCATCCAAGCGTCGCGGTATGCCGTGGCATACCGTGCTAGAGTTCTTGTTGCACACGACGACCAAGATTGGAGCGGTCTTTATGGAAAACACCACCACGAGCCCCGATGTCCTCGAGCGCTTTTTGCGCTACGTCCAGATCAACACGCAGTCCGAGGATGCAAACTGCGACCAGGTACCCTCGAGCGCCGTTCAGTTTGACCTTGCCAACGTGCTGGCTGAAGAGCTGCGCGAGCTTGGTGCGGAAGATGCCCACGTGACCGAGCACGCCTATGTCTGCGCGCATATCCCCGCAAGTGCGGGCGCTGAGGACAAGCCCGCCCTGGGCCTGATCGCCCATCTCGACACCACCGAAGTTGCACCGGGCGCCGGCGTGAAGCCGCACATCGTACACTACGAAGGCGGCGACCTGGTCTGCGGCACGGTTGACGGTAAGCCCGTTGCCATGAGTACCGCCAAGCTTCCCGCCCTGAATGACCTCGCGGGTGAGGACCTGGTCTGCAGCGATGGCACCACGCTGCTGGGCGCGGACGACAAGGCAGGCGTCGCCGAGATCATGTCGCTTGTCGCGCGTATCGCTCAGGACCCTTCTCTGCCTCATCCCGCACTCGGCATTTGCTTCTGCCCTGACGAGGAGATCGGCCACGGAGCCGAGCTGTTGGATATCGATACCTTTGGCTGCAAGTACGCCTACACGGTCGACGGCGGCCCCATCGGCGAACTGGAGTGGGAGTGCTTTAACGCCGCCGAGGCGACCGTCTGCTTTGAGGGCCAGTCCATCCACCCGGGCGACGCTAAGGGCCGTATGGTCAACGCAGGCAATCTGTTCTGCGACTTCAACGCGTTGCTCCCCTACGTGCAGCGCCCGGAGTATACGGAAGGCTACGAGGGCTTTTATCACCTTGAGGGTGTATCTGCGACCGTCGATCACGCCACAGCGCGCTATATCGTCCGTGATCACGATGCCGCCAAGTTCCAGCAGAAACTCGACCTTATTGATGCCGCCGCCTCGATGCTCAACCAGCGTCTGGGTGAGGAGCGCGTGACGGTCGAGATTAAGCAGCAGTATCGAAATATGGCCGAGATCGTTCGTGACTATCCCGAGCTCATTGATGTTGCCAAGGAAGCCTACCTTGCCTGCGGCGTTGAGCCCCAAGTGCTGCCGATTCGCGGCGGCACCGACGGCGCGCAGCTGTCGTTCCGCGGTCTGCCCTGCCCCAACCTTTCCACCGGCGGCTATTGCTACCACGGCGTCAACGAGTTCGTCCCGGTCAGTTCGCTCGTCAAGATGACCGACGTGCTCCAGGAGCTCGTCGCCCGCTTTGCATAAGCCTGGCCGCTCAAGCCTAAAAGACAAACCGCCCCGTCCTCAACCGAGAACGGGGCGATTTTTTGCTGCAATGAGAACAGGTTGACGCGCGCCAGCCTCTTAACGCAAGGAGTGTCCCAAACTGCCGGCACATAAGGAACGTCCCCAAGTGCCAAGTGCATCAAGAGTGTCCCCTTTGACCAGTCGTTTAAGAACGT
Source organism: uncultured Collinsella sp. (assembly GCA_934654765.1). Classification (GTDB taxonomy): domain Bacteria; phylum Actinomycetota; class Coriobacteriia; order Coriobacteriales; family Coriobacteriaceae; genus Collinsella. The sequence goes on from CAKUGX010000006.1 coordinate 4,629, forward strand.
CCCCAATGACTAACGTCGCAGGTTGAGGACGGGCAGCGAGCGGGTCGCATTTGAGACAAGGTGACGTGAAACGAAAGGGCGCTGACCTTCTGGTCGCGCCCTTGAAGTTGAACGTCAGATTGTCCAAATGCGGCCCGCGCAGCGTCAAGCGGTTACGCGGTTTGGTAAAACCGCGTAACTCTAGTAGTTGGCTTCGTAGCCGTTGCCGTCGCCGGTGGGCTCTTCGTAGTAGTCCGAATCGCTCGAATCGCTTGAGTCATCGGAATCGTCAGAGCTGACCGATGAGGTTGCGGTACCGTTTGCGTAATCGTCAGACGTGTTGTTGTTCAGGTCGCCGATCGTAGAGCTGGAACCGTCGGAAAGACCCATGGTGTTGGGACCCTTGGGATCCTTGCCAGCATCGACGCGCTCCATCATTTCCTTGAGCTCGTCCTCGTAGACAAAGACGTAGCTCACGCCGTCGATCATGGTGCTGTCGTCGGCGTACGAGGGCAGGTTGGCCGAGTAGATACCGTCGACATCCATACCGCGCATGGCATTGACCGTAGCCACGATATCCTGAACGCTCATATCGGTTACGAGCATATCGGACAGCGAATTAACCAGGCCAAAGATCTTCGTGGCATCGAAGTTATTGAGAATCTGGTTGGCAAGGGCGCCAAGCACCTGACGCTGGTGGCGCATGCGCGTGTAATCGCCGTCGGCATAGGTGTAGCGGCAGCGGGCATAGGTAAGGGCGGTGGCACCGTCCATATGCTGCTGGCCAGCGGTAATCTTAATATCCAGGTGCTCGGGGTCGTCAACATCATCGGTTGCGTTAATGTCGATACCGCCAACCGAATCAATCAGCGCCTGCATACCGTCGAAGCTGACCTCGGCATAGTGGGAGATCTGAACACCGCACAGCTCGTTGACCGCCTCGACCATGGCCTCGGCGCCGCCAACAGTATGGCAGGCGTTGATCTTCATGGTCTCGCCCTTGTACTCGACCTTGGTGTCGCGCGGAACGGAAATGAGCGTCGCCTGCTTTTGCGTGGGGTCGATGCGTGCCAGGATAATCGAGTCGGCACGATACGTATCCTCGCCCGGACGGCCGTCGGTGCCAAGAAGCAGCACGTAGAACGGATCCTTTGCCTCATCGGTGTCAACCAGAACCCGACGCAGATTGTCGGTAATGACATTAGAATCGCCGAGCTTGCCCATAATGGTGGCAAACCACAGGCCGGCAGCGGTAGTGGCACTCAACAGCACGCCAAGCACGACAATGAGCGCGACGTGACGAATCGTGTGGCTACGGCGACGTTGACGAGCGCGCTCGGAATAGCGAGCCACGTTATCGCGACTGTAGATCTTGGCCTGCGCACCAGTTGAGGGTCTTCGGGTGGTGGTATCCGCGAGGGGCTTTTTATTAAACATAGGCAACCTGTATTAGTAGATGACGGGATCGGGGACGGTAGCATGCTCGACATGCGCGCCAAGCGCCTGCAGCTTTTCGACAAACTGCTCGTAGCCGCGCTTGATGTGATGGATAGCCGAAACCTCGGTCGTCCCGTCGGCGATCAAGCCCGCTACGACGAGGGCCGCTCCGCCGCGCAGATCGGGCGAGGTAACCTGTGCACCCGAGAAGCCCTTGACGCCATGAATCATGGCATGATGGCTCTCGATACGAATGTCGGCACCCATGCGCACCAGCTCTGATGCGAACATAAAACGATTCTCGAAGATGTTCTCGGTGATAACGGAGCTGCCATCGGCAAGGGCGGAGAGTACCATAATCTGCGCCTGCATGTCCGTCGGGAAGCCGGGGAACGGAAGCGTCTGGATGTCGACCGGCTTGATACGCTCGGCACGGTTCACATGGACGCCATCCTCAACGCGCTCGCAGTCGATACCCATGAGCTCCATCTTCTTGAGCACCATGCCCAAGTGAATGGGGCAAAAGCCCGTGACATCGACACCGCGATCGTCGGCCATCAACGCACCGGCAACGATAAAGGTACCGGCCTCGATGCGGTCGCCCACCACGCGATGGGTAACGGGATGGAGCTCTTCCACGCCTTCGATAGTCACGACGGGCGTACCGGCGCCTACAATCTTGGCGCCCATCTCGTTGAGCATGTTGGCGAGATCGACAATCTCGGGCTCGCGGGCGGCATTGTCGATAACCGTGGTGCCCTGTGCGCACACAGAGGCCATGATGAGGTTCTCGGTCGCACCGACGCTGGCGAACTCGAGCGTGACGGTGGTACCGCGCAGACCTTGGGGAGCATTAGCGTTGATGTAACCGTGGGCGGTATCAAACTCAACGCCCAGGGCCTCGAGACCCAGAATGTGCATATCGATCTTGCGAGCACCCAGGTTGCAGCCGCCCGGCATGGCAATCTTGGCGCGATGGAAGCGGCCCAGCAAGGGTCCCATGACGGCGGTGGAAGCACGCATCTTGGCAACGAGCTCGTAGGGAGCCTCCCAAGAATCGACCTGAGAGGTATCGATCTCGAGCGTGTGCTCGTCGAGAACATCGATCGTAGCGCCCATGCCCTTGAGCACCTTGCCCATCACGTGAACATCGGAAATATCGGGCACGTTCTGCAGCGTCGTCTTGCCCGGCGCCAGAAGCGTTGCCGCCATGAGTTTGAGCGCGGAGTTCTTGGCACCCGAGACGGGCACGGAGCCTCCGATGGCGTGGCCACCCTCAACGCGGATAATATCCAAGGTCTACCCTTTCAAAAAGCATGCCCGGGGTGGCTGGGCCATCCCGGGCATGATGTGTTCGCAAATGGTCGAACGCTAAATCGTTTGACTATTGGGCAAGCTTGAGCTTACACCATGCGATTTCATTATAGAGGTAGGCGCGGCGTGCATCATCCTCCGACAAATTACCCAGCTTCTCTTCAAAACCTTGAATATCAGCTTTAAGCTTGTCGGCATCGACGGTCGCCAAATCGCAAGCGCGCTCGGCGAGAACGGTCACGACATCGTCCGCAACCTGGGCATAGCCGCCGGCCACGGCAAACGTGTGGTCGACAGTGCCCATGGCCTTATCGGAAACGCGAACGTAACCGCGGTCGATCGTGCAGATCTCGCTGGAGTGAGCAGGCAGAACACCAAACTCGCCATCCGTGGACGGAATCGACACAAACGCAGCGTCGCCCTCATAGGCGCAGCTCACGGGGCACACGATGCGGATACGCATAACCTACTTCTCCCCCATCTTGCGGGCGCGCTCGCGCACGTCCTCAATCGTGGAAGCATAGCGGAAAGCCTGCTCGGGCAGGTCATCGGCCTTGCCGTCGACAATCTCGGCGAAAGAGCGGACGGTATCCTCGACGCGGACGTAGACACCGGGGTTGCCGGTGAACTTCTCGGCGACGTGGAAGGACTGCGAGAGGAACTGCTGAATCTTACGGGCACGGTTGACCGTAAGGCGCTGCTCCTCGGACAGCTCGTCCATACCCAGAATGGCGATGATGTCCTGAAGGTCGGAGTACTCCTGCAGGAGCTCCTGGACCTTGACGGCGACACGGTAGTGCTCCTCGCCGACGATCGAGGGATCGAGAGCGTCGGAGGAAGACGCGAGCGGGTCGATAGCCGGGAACAGGCCGAGCGACGAAATGCTACGCGAAAGAACGGTTGTGGCGTCGAGGTGCGTAAACGTCGTGGCGGGTGCCGGGTCGGTCAGGTCGTCTGCGGGGACGTAGACAGCCTGAACGGAGGTAATGGAACCCGTCTTGGTCGAGGTAATGCGCTCCTGGAGGTCGCCCATCTCGGTAGCCAGCGTGGGCTGGTAGCCGACGGCGGACGGCATACGGCCCAGCAGTGCGGAAACCTCGGAACCGGCCTGGGAGAAGCGGAAGATGTTGTCGATGAACAGCAGAACGTCCTGGCCGCGATCGCGGAAGTACTCAGCGGTGGTAAGGCCGGCCAGACCGATGCGCAGACGCGCTCCGGGCGGCTCGTTCATCTGACCATAGACCAAGCAGGTCTTGTCGATAACGCCAGACTCGCTCATCTCGAGGAACAGGTCGGTGCCCTCGCGGGTACGCTCGCCGACGCCGGTGAACACCGAGGTGCCGCCGTGCTCCTGGGCGAGGTTGTTGATGAGCTCCTGAATCAGAACGGTCTTGCCGACGCCGGCGCCGCCGAACAGGCCCGTCTTGCCGCCACGGATGTAGGGCTCGAGCAGGTCGACGGCCTTGATGCCGGTCTCGAAGATCTCGGTCTTGGTGGTGAGCTCGTCGAAGCGGGGCGCTGCATGGTGGATGGGGTAGAACTCCTCCACCTCGGGCATGGGCTTGCCGTCGACGGGCTTGCCCATGACGTTCCAAATGCGGCCGAGCGTCTTGGGGCCAACGGGCATCTTCATGGGCTCACCGGTATCGGTGGCGATGAGGCCGCGCTGCAGGCCGTCGGTCGAGGACATGGCGACCGTGCGGACGACGCCGCCCGGAAGCTGGCTCTCGACCTCGAGGATCGTGCTCAGGTGACCGATCGGGGTCTCGGCCTCGACCGTGAGCGCGTTGTAGATCGGGGGCACCGCGCCGTCAAACTTGACGTCGACGACAGGGCCGATGATACGCACGATGCGACCATCACCGGCAGTCGTCTTCTTGGTGGCTTCCTCGACCGCAAGCTTTACGGTGTTATTAGCCATTACTGTTCCTCCAATGCTGAGGCTCCGCCGACGATCTCGTTAATCTCGGTCGTGATCGAAGCCTGGCGCACGCGACTATACGTGCGGGTAAGGGTCGAGATGATCGCGGTGGCGTTTTCCGTCGCGGAGTGCATGGCCTTGCGGCGTGCACCCTGCTCGGCGGCCGCCGAATCGATCAGGGCCTGGTAGATGACCGTCAGGATATACGACGGTACAAGCTTGCCGAGAACATGCTCGGGAGAGGGCACGAACTCGAACGTGGACGAGATGCGCTTAGGGGCGTCGGTCTCGTTCTTACGCGGACCGTGGGCCATAGCGATCATCTCGGGATCGAGCGGCAGCAAGTGCTCGACGCGAAGCTCCTGATCCACGCGGTTCTTGGCGTGGTGGTAGACAAGCTCGACACGGTCAAGCTCACCGGCACGATACGCATCGCAGATATGAGAGGAGATCATGCGGGCCTGATTGAAATCGGGCTCGGAGGAGTTGCCCTCAAAGTGCATGATGACGTTTGCACGGTCACGGAAATACGTGGCCGGCTTACGCCCGCACGCGATGATCTCGCACTCGATGCCGTCGTTCGCCCAAGAAGCGGCGAGCTTTTCGGCCGTGCGCTCCACCGTCGTATTGAAACCGCCGGCAAGGCCGCGGTCCGAGGCAATAACGACAATCAGGCCATGCTTGACGTTCTCATGCTTCTGAAGCATGGGATCGGTGCCCGAACAGGAGGCGTCGCCGGCAACCGTCAGCATGACGTCGGTCAGCGCCTCCTTATAGGGCTCGGCCTGCTTGGAGCGATCGAGGGCACGACGGATCTTGGCCGTAGAGACCATCTCCATCGTGCGCGTGATCTGCTTGGTCGTGGTAACCGAGGAGATTCGCTTCTTAATGTCGCGAAGGTTGGCCATAGGGCTTAGTTCTCCTCTGATCCAGAAACATCCGAATGGTGCTTGGCCATGAACTGCTGCTTAAAGTCGCCGATAACACGCAAGAGTTCGGCCTTGGTGTCGTCGTCGATCTTTTTGGCGCGAACCTTGTCGAGCAGCAAGCCAAAGCCATTGTCCATGTACTCGATGAGCTCGGCACGGAAGGGCAGCACGTCGGCGATCTCCAGGTCGTCCAGGAAGCCCTCGTTGCCAGCGAACAGCGCAACGATCTGCTCGGAAACCTCGAACGGCTTGTAGCGCGGCTGCTTAAGGAGCTCGGTCATGCGAGCGCCGTGGGTAAGCTGCTTTTGCGTGGCCTCGTCGAGGTCGGAGCCGAACTGCGTAAAGCCGGCGAGCTCCTGGTACGAAGCGAGGTCCAGACGGAGGTTACCGGCGACCTGCTTCATGGCCTTGGTCTGAGCGTCGCCACCGACGCGGGACACGGAAATGCCCACGTCGACTGCCGGGCGCTGGCCCTGGAAGAAGAGCTCGGACTGCAGGTAGATCTGACCGTCGGTAATGGAAATGACGTTGGTCGGAATGTAGGCCGAGACGTCGCCGTCCTGGGTCTCGATGATCGGCAGAGCCGTCATGGAGCCGTAGCCGTTCTTCTTGGACATCTTGACGGCACGCTCGAGCAGGCGAGAGTGCAGGTAGAAGATGTCGCCAGGATAGGCCTCGCGTCCGGGCGGACGATGCAGCGTCAGCGACATCTGACGGTAGGCCACAGCCTGCTTGGACAGGTCGTCGTAGATGACGAGCACGTGGCCGCCGGGGTTGGTCTCGCTGGCAGGCTTGCCGTCCTCGCCGTTGTACATAAAGAACTCGCCGATAGCGGCACCGGCCATAGGCGCGATGTACTGCATAGGGGCGGAATCGGCAGCGGTGGCCGAAACGATGATGGTGTAGTCGAGCGCACCGTGCTGAGCGAGGGTCTCGCGGATGTTGGCAACCGTGGAGGCCTTCTGGCCGATGGCGACATAGATGCAGACCATGCCCTTGCCACGCTGATTGAGGATAGCGTCGATGGCAATGGCGGTCTTACCAGTCTTACGGTCGCCGATGATGAGCTCACGCTGACCGCGGCCGATAGGCACCATGGAGTCGATGGCCAACAGGCCGGTCTGAACCGGCTCGCACACCGGGGTACGGTCGATGACGCCGGGGGCCTTGAACTCGATGGGGCGACGGTGCGTGGCGACGATGTCACCCAGGCCGTCGATGGGCTGGCCGAGCGGATTGACGACGCGGCCGAGCATGGCGCGGCTCACGGGGATATCCATAATGCGACCCGTGGTGCGGCACTCGTCGCCTTCCTTGATGGAGTCGACGGCACCAAACAAAACGGCGCCGACCTCGTCACGGTCAAGGTTCTGGGCAAGGCCGAAGACGGTCTCACCGGTATCGGAGCTCTTGAACTCCAGAAGCTCGCCTGCCATGGCGCTCTTGAGGCCGGAGACGCGCGCGATGCCGTCGCCTACCTCGTCGACCGTTGAAACCTCATGCGTATCGACCGTCGCGGAGAGGCTCGTGAGCTGCTCCTGCAGTTTCTTGGCGATATCCTGGGCATTGAGGGTTTCGGACATTAGGCTTCACCTCCGTACGAATTAGCAGAGTTTGCGAGGGTCTCCTGCGCGATGCGCAGCTGCGTCTTGACGGAAATGTCACGACGCTCGCCGCGGGCCTCGAGCACCAGGCCGCCCACGATAGACGGGTCGACCTGCTCGATAAGGAATACCTTGCGGCCGAAGTCCTGCTCGCATTTCTTAGTGATGGTTTGACGCAGCTCGTCGTCGAGCGGGATCGCCGTGGTGACGGTCACGCCCACTACATCCTCGTCTTCCTCGGCAACATACTTAAAGGCAGCTGCCACCTTGGGAAGAAGGTCGAGCTGGTCGCGCTTGGACATGGTGTCGAGCACGGCGATGATCTCGGGGCTGGCGCTAGCCAGGCGCTCGATCATCTCGAGGTCCTCGAACACATGGTTCTCGGCCTTGGCGGCTTCCAAAAGGGAGCGCGCGTAGGTCTCGAGCACCTTGTCCTGATAGCGGCTAGTCGGCATTCAGGCTACCTGCTTCCTGGATGTAGCGCTCGATGAGCTTCTTCTGCTCGGCCTCGTCCTCGAGTGCCTCGCCCACGATCTTGGTGGCGACAGCGACGGACAGGTCGGCGATGGAGCTCGCGGCACCGGCGTAGATGGACTTGCGCTCGTCCTCGACGGTCGTATGGGCCTTGGCGATGATCTCCTCGGCCTCCTTGTGAGCGGCCTCGATGATGCGGGCGCGCTCGGACTCGGCGTCCTTACGGGCCTCGAGAACGATGTCGGCAGCCTGACGACGGGCGTCGGTGACGATCGAGTCGGACTCAGCGCGCTTGGCGATAGCCTCCTGCTTGGTCTTCTCGGCCTCGTCGAGGCTCTCCTCGATCTTCTTGCCGCGCTCCTCCATGGTTTTCATGATGCCCGGCAGGGCGACCTTGGCCAGCACGATCCAGATGATCAGGAAGGCGATGAGCGCCGGGATGAACTCCGCCATCTTAGGGATGAGGATGTCCGCACCGGCAGCGCCGTCCTCGGCGAACGCGGATACCGGCATGAGCAGCGCGGCCGCGGACGCGGAGAGTGCGATCGCGCTCTTCTGGGATGAAAGATTCATACTTGACGCTCCGTGCTATTTAACGATCAGCGCGACAACGAAGCCGATCAGAGCCAGAGCCTCGCCGAAGGCGGAGCCCATGATGAAGACGGTGAACACGCGGCCCTGGACCTCAGGCTGACGGGCCATAGCACCCGTAGCACCCAGAGCAGACAGGCCGATAGCAAGACCAGCGCCGATAACACCGAGACCGTAACCGATAACTCCCACGATTCCTCCTTTGTCGTGCGTGTCTTATTTCACGCAGGATAACCTTTTTTAACTGCCGGGCTCCATGGGTACGGGCACCGGCGGTTTAACGAATTGCCTTACCTTTAAGGCGCGAACGGAAGGCTACTCCTCCTCCGCGACCTCCTCTGCCTCGGAGACATACACGGCGGTAAGGACCGTGAAGACGTAGGCCTGGATGGCGCCGACCACAAGCTCGATCGCATAGATCAGGATGAGGATGGCAAGCCAGGCCAGCGAAGGCAGGGCTCCGACGGCGTGGGCCGCGGAAACCTGCTGAAGCAGCGGCTGCATGAACATGCTCGCCATGATGGCGAACGAGCCCATGACCACGTGTCCTGCGAACATGTTGCAGAACAGACGGACGGCGAGCGTGATGAGGCGCAGGAAGGTCGAGAAGAGCTCGACGACCCACACGAGCACGTTCATCGGGAAGCTCACGCCCTGCGGGGCGAGGCTCTTGATGTAGCCGATCACGCCGTGAGCCTTGCATCCGTAGTAGATGAAGTACACGAAGGCGAAGATGGCGAGCGCGGCGGTGGAGCCGATTGCACCGGTGCCGGGCTTCATTCCCGGGATCAGGCCGATCATGTTATTGATCAGGATGAACAGGAAAAGCGAGCACAGGAACGGGAAGTGCTTCTTCCAGTTCTCACCCACGACGCCCTTGCCGATATCGTTCTCGACGTACTCGATGATGTACTCGAAACCGTTGACGAAGAAGCCCTTGGGAACCAGGGTCTGCTTCTTCTTGAACACGGCCAGGACGATCAGGAGCACGATCGTGGAGACGATCAGCCAAAACGAGTACTGCGTGATGCCGCAGCTCAGATCGCCCACGACAGGGGTGGAGCTGAACTCGCTGACCAGATGATTAATCTCATCAGGCAGCTTTTCAAAAATTTCCACGACTTACCTTTCGACCTCATGAGGATCTCGCAGCGCCTTGGCGACACGAACCGTGCAGGCGGCCATAAAGGCCACGAAGCCGATCGCCTCGCCCAGGAGGAACATGCGAAATGCCTCTCCGAACAACGCAAACACGACCAAGGTAAAGACGAGCAGAGCGATTGCCGAGATCGCCAGACTCACCATTCCCTTGAGCATGTCCGCATTCTGCTTATCGTCAAGAACCGGCTTGAGCGTAAAGACAAAGGGAAGGAAGGCAATTGCGCCCGCGATGGCGCCTGCAACGATAGCGAGCAGATCGGCTATCTGAAACACTGGCATCCTCGCTTTCCTTGTTTAAACGCTTCACAGCGCAGTCCCAGCCAAACATTGGTGACTATTGTACGAGCCAATCGCCAAAGTACAACCGAAAAACAAACGGTTAATACGCACCTGTACGTTTTCTTAAGACCTTCTTTATGCCGCAGTTACGGTAATACGTTTTTTCGAACCCCACGGGGCAAAACGTCCATTAACAGGAGTGCGCGTGGACGCCTTTTGCTCGCCCGCGCGCACCATTTCTTCGTATTTGCGGCAACGGCCGTCTTGGCGCCGCGACTAGAGCGTGCCGTAGATGCGGTCACCTGCGTCGCCCAGACCGGGAACGATGTAGGCGGCCTCATTGAGATGATCGTCGATGGCGCAGGTGTAAATATGGACGTCGGGATCTGCCTCGGTGAGCGACTTGAGGCCCTCGGGCGCAGCGACGATGCACAGCATGCGGATATCCTTGACACCGCGCTCGCGCAGGTAGCTGATGGCCATCTCGGCCGAGCCGCCCGTGGCGAGCATGGGATCGACAACCAGGCAGATGCGCTGGTCGATGTCCTTGGGCATCTTGCAGTAGTACTCGTGCGGCTCGTGGGTGACCTCGTCGCGCTCCATGCCGATGTGGCCCACGCGGGCAGACGGCACCAGGTCGAGGATGCCGTCGACCATGCCAAGGCCTGCACGCAGAATGGGAACGATAGCGAGCTTTTTGCCGGCAAGCTGCTTGAAGGTTGCGGTGGTGATAGGGGTCTCGACCTCGACGTCTTCCATGGGCAGATCGCGCATGGCCTCGTAGCCGTCAAAAAGCGCGAGTTCGCGCACGAGCTGGCGGAACTGGTTGGTACCGGTATTTTTGTCGCGCAGGATCGACAGCTTGTGCTGGACGAGCGGATGATCGACAAGGGTCACGCGGGACGTATCGTAGGTGACGGTCATGGGTTGATTGCCCCTTTCGTTGCGGCCGGAAGACGGCCTTGCTGACACGGCGCATGGCGATGTTGTTGCCGCGCGCCGTGCATAAGTTTAGCGGTTTGTTGTATCGAGCGCCCGTCGGGCCCTACTGCGCAGTGCTGAGCGAGCGCTTGACGGCATCATGCCAGCCCGCCAGGTTTTGCTCGCGGCGCTCGGCGGACATGTGGGGAAGGAAGGTCTTAACGATCTGGGCGTTTTGCTCCAGCTCCTCTAAATCCTCCCAATAGCCGACGGCAAGGCCGGCCAAGTACGCGGCACCGATCGCCGTGGTCTCCACCGTCTCGCATTGCAGCACGGGAATATCCAGCAGGTCGGCTTGGAACTGCATGATGAACTCGTTGCGCGAAGCACCGCCATCGACGGACAGGCGCTCAATCGAAAGCCCCACGTCTTGCTCCATGGCACGCAATACGTCGTAGCTCTGGTAGGCCATGGACTCGCAGGCCGCGCGCACGATGGTCGCGCGGCTCGAGGCGCCGGTCAGGCCGCACACGATGCCGCGGGCGCGCGGGTCCCACCAGGGAGCACCCAAGCCCGCAAAGGCGGGAACGAAGTAGCAGCCCTCGTTGTCGTTGATCGAAGCGGCGAGCTGCGCCGACTCGCTCACGCTGGAGATAATGCCCATGTTGTTGCGCAGCCAGTTCATGGTTGAGCCGGCGGCAAAGATGGATCCCTCGAGCGCATAGCTGACCTTGCCGTCCGCTGCGACACCGATGGTGGAGACCAGGCCGTTCTTGGATTCGACAATCTCGTCGCCGGTGTTCATGAGCATAAAGCAGCCCGTGCCATAGGTGTTTTTGGTCTGGCCGGGATGGAAGCAGCAGTGGCCGAATAGCGATGCCTGCTGGTCGCCCGCCACGCCCATGATGGGTGGCATATTGGTCATGATGTCGCTCGCGACGCGGCCGTAGTCGCCCGAACTCCAGCGGACCTCGGGCATCATGGAACGCGGAACGTCGAAGAGCGCCAGCAGGTCGTCGTCCCAATCGAGCGTATGGATATTGAAGAGTGCGGTGCGGCTGGCGTTGGTGTAGTCGGTGGCAAAGACCTGGCCGCCGGTGAGGTTGTAGATGAGCCAGGTGTCGATGGTGCCAAACATGAGGTCGCCCGCCGCCGCGCTCTCGCGCGCGCCGTCGACGTTGTCGAGAATCCACTGCACCTTGGATGCCGAGAAATACGGGTCGAGCGTGAGCCCCGTGCGGGAGCGCACCAGCTCTTCTGCGCCCTGCTCGACCAGCTTGTCGATCAGGGGCGCGGTGCGGCGGCACTGCCATACGATAGCGTTGTAGATGGGCTGGCCGCTCACACGGTCCCAGACCACCGTGGTCTCGCGCTGGTTGGAGATGCCAATGGCGGCGATGCGGTCGGAATGGATACCGCTCTTAAACTGGACCTCCATCATGACCGCGATCTGGCTGGCGAGGACCGCCATGGGGTCCTGCTCTACCCAACCGGGGCGCGGAAAACTGGTTTTGACGCTGCGGCGCGCTTGGGCGACGATGCAGCCATACTCGTCGACAATGGTCGCGAGTACCGAGGTGGTGCCGCAGTCGAGCGCCATGATGTAGGAACCGCCAAAGCCAAACGAGGCATCTTCCATGCCCAGGCTGCCTAGATTCAATGACATCGCTTGCACCTTTCTATTGCATCGGGTCGGACAGGACCCGTTCGATCTGGGATGCGGGAAGTGCGCCTTGGCGCAGGATCTGGAGCTCGCCGTGCTGGAATGACACGATGGTCGAAGCGTCGCGGCACGGGGTCTCGCCGGCATCGACGGCCACATCGACCCCCTCCAGGATGCGGCCCTCCACCGTGGCGAAACTTGCCGGCGCGGGTGCACCGTGTGTGTTGGCGCTGGTGCAGGCAAGCGGGCTGCCACAGGCGCGGATGAGCGCTTGCACCACGGGCGAGGCCGACGCGCGCAGGGCGACGGTGCCGTCGGCAGCGCGCATAAAGGTCGGCACGCAGGGAGCCGCCTTGACCACGATAGTCAGGGCACCCGGCCAACATCTTCGGGCGAGCACGCGGGCCTCGTTAGGGATATCCACGCCATAGCGGTCGAGCGCCTCGGCCCCATCGACCAGCCAAGCGACGGTTTGCGTGAGTTCGCGCTGTTTGAGGGTAAAGATACGGCGATAACCGGTACCGAGCGCGGGGACCGCGGCGCCGTTGACGGTGGCCTGCGGGTCGCGCGGCCACGGCAGAGATTCACTTGTATCTTGCGGAACGGCATCCGAGAAGGCGTTGACCGCCACGGCGACACCGTAGACCGTCTCGGTCGGGATCAGCGCCAGGCCGCCGCGACCGAGCATCTCGGCCGTGCGCTCGACGGCAAGCCGATGCGGCTCGCGCGCTCCCTCGTATACCCGATAGACCGTCTGCATGTGTATGCCAGCCCCTTACGCACTGATGCAAGTTTGTTTACTGTGGGGCATTCTCGCACGAAACGTTCAACCTATTTGCCCAGAGCGCATGTTGGTTTGGTGAGCGGCTCTAGTAGTCGGTGAAAGTGAGGGGGTTATTGGACTGCGACGAACTTCTTTGGCCTGCCGGCGTGGCGTTCTTGGGCGGCGTAGCGCTCGATGCTGCCTATCGTTATCATCCGACGGCCGTCGACGAGTTCAACATCGAGCTTTCCGGCTTTGACCAGCGCGGTAATCCGCGGAGCGGAGACTTTGAGGTCCAGCGCTGCGTCTTTAAATGTTCGGCACGCCGCTTCCCGAGCGTCCTCGTGGTCGATTTCGACTGAAAGGGCCACGACCTCGGCCGAGCGTTCGTACCCTGCCGGAGTCAAACCGTTGTTGAGGTCGTCGGCCAAAAACGCCATCAGTGCCTCGGTGGCATGGGCAATCGCTTCTTCGCGCGTATCGCCATCGGCAAAGGCGCCGGGAATCTGCGGGAAGCTAGCGCAGTAACCATCGTCTTCTTTTATGAGAACGCAGTCATAGGTAAATCGCTGCCTCATTTTGCCTCCAACTACCATCCAGCTTGGCGACGAATACTTGCCCATGTGCCCTTCTTTGGTCGATCGCCACCAGAGCCGTTCACGGTGACAACACGGTCACCAGAAACATACTTAGCATGACTACCGACTTGCGCGACCTTCACGAATCCATCGTGCTTGAGTAGGGCAATGATTTCCCGAAAGGTAGGGGGTTGCATGGGCCGACCTCTTTCAGCCGTCCTAATTATAAACTAATTTATAATTTTTGCTAACCAGTTAATAAATATTACTGGCGCTGTTTGGGCTCGGTGACGATGGCTCGGACGATGCGGGGGCGATCGGTGAGGTCATGGACGATGCGCACGTCCGATAGGCCCGCCTGGCGGCAGAGCTCGGCAGCGGCGTCGAGGGCTCCCTCGTAGAGCTCGCAGGCAAAAAGACCGCCGGCACGCAGCATGTAGGGAGCCGCGTTGAGCAGGCGGCGGAAGATGTCCAAGCCATCGGCGCCGCCCTCGAGCGCCAGATCGGGCTCAAAGTCCTTGACCTCGTGCGGCAGCGAGCGCATGACATCGGTGGGGATGTAGGGCGGGTTGGAGACGAGTACGTCAAAGGTGCCCCACTCTTCACGGGGAATGGAGCTCACCAGGTTCGTGAGGCTGAAGGCGACCTCGTCGGACGTGAGGCCAAGCGCATCGCGGTTTTTGGTAGCAAGGTCGATGGCGCGCGGCTCGATATCGGTAGCAGTGCAGGTGACGTGGCCGCGACGCTCCCAGGCGATCGAGAGCGAGATACAGCCCGTGCCGCAGCCGACCTCGAGAACGCGGGCAGTGCGGGGCTCGGCTGGGGCAGGCGCAGCGGCATCCTGAGCTGAAACCGTCTCCTGGTCGGCGCCCTCGATGGCGATGTCGTATTCGTCGAGCTCGGGCTCGGCGGCTTTTGCGGCTTCGGCTTCTGCTGCTTGCGCGGCGGCTTCCTCGGCCTCGCGATCGGCCAGTTCCTCGGCATAGGCACGGCTGCCCAGTACGTCGCCGCCTAGCGCCGCCTCATCGGCAGCCGTCAGATTAGCGGCACGGCGCTCGGCAGTCGCCCGTTCGTCTGCCAGCGCGGCCTCGGCCTTGCGTGCCTCCTCGACCTCATCGTTCCAAGGCAGCTCAACACGCTGACGGGCAGCAGCCTCGGGGCTCAGCACCTCGGCATCCAGATAATTGAGGACTTCCTCGACGAGCATCTCGGTTTCGGGGCGCGGAATGAGCACACCGGGAGCGCACGCGACGTCAATCATGCGAAACTGCGTGCTGCCGGTGATGTACTGCAGCGGCTCGCCTTTGGCGCGACGAACGACGGCCGCGTGCATGGTCTCGAGCTGGGCCGCGTTAAGCGTCTCGTCCATGCGCATATACAAGTCGATACGCGCCAGGCCCGTGGCCGCGCACAGCAGCCACTCGGCAGAAAGACGGGGATGCTCCTCGCCGCGCTCGGCCAGGTACTCCTTGGTCCACTCGAGACAACGCTTGATGGTCCAGATCTCGTTTGCCATGGGGCCCTCCCCTCTTAAGCGCCGGGCGGCGCGCGAATGTCGGAGCAGATTGTAAGCGAGGCCAGCGCCTGGCAAGGGACGATTGAAGGCGATTATCGAGAATCAGCCCAGATTTTTGCTTGGAGCCCACCTGAAGTGTTCATTCGTCGACGTCTAAATCTGCATCCGTCAAGTTTTTGGCAAGGTTGCCCCAAAACTGACCAATATCTAACCAAACGCTTGCCAAATCACTTGACGCGCGACGCATCAAAAATCGCCCCGCGACTTCTTGGACGATTTTTTGAGCATTATTTTCGGCTGTAGACCAACGCTTTAATCAGATTTCAACAGGCAAACAGTTCATTTGCTGCCAAATCAAACCAAATAAAATCAAAAAGCAATTTACCCACAGTAGTCATTTCAGAGCGTCCCCAATGACTACCCAAGGAGTGTCCCAAACTGCCGGCAGAAAAGGAACGTCCCTAACTGCCACATCCGGACCAAGGCAACGCCGCAGGTTGAGCATAAGTCAGCGAAAACGCCCCTAAGCGAGCAAGGTGACGTGAAAGAGGAGGGAAGCGTACTTTGGTACGCGACCGACGATTGAACGTCAGATTGCCGCTTAGGGGCGTTTGCAGCGTCGGCCGGTTACGCGGTTTGGAAAACCGCGTAACCTACACAGCCTGTGCCAGCTTCTCGGCTCGCTCGGCGGCGGCGAGCGCCTCGATCACGGTGCCGAGCTGGTCACCCAGGAGGACGCCGTTGTAGGTGGAGTTGAAACCGATACGGTGGTCGGTCACGCGGTCCTGGGGCTGGTTGTAGGTGCGGATCTTCTCGGAACGGTTGCCGTGGCCGATCTGGCTCTGGCGCTCGGCACCGAGCTCCGCCTGCTGCTTCTCGAGCTCCATCTCGTACAGACGGGCGCGCAGCATCTGCATGCAAACTTCGCGGTTCTGGATCTGGGAGCGCTGCTCCTGCGACTGCACCACGGTGTTGGTGGGCAGGTGGGTGATGCGCACGGCGGAGTAGGTGGTGTTAACGCACTGACCGCCAGGGCCCGAAGCGCAGTAAGTGTCGATGCGCAGGTCGGACTGGTTGATCTGGACGTCAATCTCCTCGGCCTCGGGAAGCACGGCGACGGTTGCTGTGGAGGTCTGGATGCGGCCCTGGGACTCGGTCTTGGGAACGCGCTGGACACGGTGCACGCCGGACTCGAACTTCATGACGGAGTAGACGCGGTCGCCCTCGACCTTGAACTCGATGGACTTAAAGCCGCCGGCCTCGCTGGGGCTGGAATCGAGCACGGTGGTCTTCCAGCCGCGCGATTCGCAAAAACGCTGATACATCTTGTACAGGTCGCCGGCAAAGATGGCCGCCTCGTCGCCACCGGCGGCGGAGCGGATCTCGACGATGGTGTTCTTGTCGTCGTTGGGGTCACTCGGGATGAGCATGTACTTGATGTCTTCCTCGAGCTGGGGAAGCTTCTCCTCGTTCTCGGAGATGTCCATCTGGAGCATCTCCTTCTCGTCCGCGTCGGTGGTGTCGCGGAGCATCTCCTTGGCGGCCTCGATGTCATCGAGCGCGCCGATGTACTCGCGCGAGGCGGCGATGAGGTCGGACTGGTGCGCGTACTCCTTGTTGAGACGCGTGAACTCCTTGATGTCGGAGGCAACGGCCGGGTCGGAAAGCTTCTTCTCGAGCTCCTCATAGGCCTTGATGATCTTTTCGAGCTTGTCGCGCATGGCGGGACTCCTTTATATGCGTGAAGGTGAAAATCGGCAGAATTGATGGGGCGCGCGGCGCCACTGCGGGGGTAAGCCCGGCTAGAACATGTCGATCTTCAGATACATGCGCATCCCTTCGCGTATGGGGTACTTAGTTGCGGTCTAACCCATACATGATAGCGTGCGCAGGCAAACCTGCATATAACCCGCACGGAATGAGTGGACGTAGCCGTTGGGTACGTTCCTTAACGACTAGTCGTTTAAGAGCGTCCCCAACGGCTAACAAAGGGACTGTCGCTTTGTCAGATTCTAGAGCGTGTGGAGTAGGGCGATGAGGAAGCGTACGCCCTGGAGGTAGGCGCGGCGGGTGATGCGCTCGTTGGTGCCGTGGACGCCGCGGTCGCACTCGTCATCGTCGACCACAAACGCCGAAAAACGAATGCATTCGGAGCAAATGTGCTGGTAGTTGGCAGCGTCGGTCGCGCCGATCACGGTCGAGGGGACAATCGCCAACGGCTCGGATGATCCGTTTTCCTCCGTCCCCTTTGGATCGCGGAAATAGCGGGCGGCGATGGAGCGAACCGCCTCGAGGCCGGGACCACCGATGCGCGGGGACGGCGAGGGCTCGGAGCTGCCGGGGCCCAGCTCCACTTCGACACGACCGGCAAGGTCCGCCCCGGCAACCGCCTCACGGCAGCGCGCCACAACGTCGGCCACGCTCGTGCCCTCGAGCATGCGGAAGTTAATGTTGGCCCACATATCCTGCGGCATTACGTTGGCGCCGGCGCTGCCTCCCTCGATCTGCGTGGGCGCGCAGGTGGTCGTCACCAGCGGATAGAGCTTTTTGCTGGCGAGGCACTCGCGCACGATGGCATCCCCGTTGGCGGCAATCTCATCCGCCGTGTAGAGCCCCAGCTCGACAAGCTGCGCGGCAAGCAGATCGGTCACGCGCGTCGGCCACTCGATATCGCAGATTGCGGCGATGGCACGGCTGAGCACCTCGAGCGACGTGCCGCCGTAGGGGTTAGACGAATGCCCGCCCGCGCTCTTCGTCTTGAGCACAATATCGGCGTAGCCCTTCTCGGCAAGGTCGGCATGCATAAGCCAGCCCTCGCCCGCGCCGTACTCGGCAGCCGAAACGATACGGTAGTCACCCTCGTCGATCAGGTATTCAAGTTCAATACCGCGCTCCTCGAGCACGCGACCGATCGCCCCCGCGCCGTACTGCGTGGTTTCCTCGTCCTGGCCAAAAGCCAGCAGCAGGGTGCGCTCGTGCTCCCAGCCGTGCGCCAACGCATACTCAACCGCCTCGAGAATACCTGCGACCTGGTCTTTCATGTCGATAGCGCCGCGACCCCAAATGTAGGTGTCGTCCACCTGTCCGCTAAAGGGAGCATGCGTCCAGTCGGCCTCGGTGCCCGGCACCACGGGGACCACGTCCATGTGGCCCATGAGCATGACGGGTTTGAGGGCGGGGTCGGAACCGTCAAGCGTCACCAACAGCGAATGGTCGACAAGCTCGACCTCGCCCGCCGCGAACACGCGCGGCCAGGCCTGCTGCATATAGGCGCGCAGGTCGTCGAAGGGCTGCCAATCCACCGCCTCGGCATCCATGCTCGAAATGGTCGGAAACGACAGCACGCGGCCCAAGCGCTCGCACGCGCCGGCCTCGTCTATATCGGCAAAATCGTCCTCATGCGCAAAGAAGCGCCAAACCTCGGCCATGACATCCTTTCGATTGTGACGACAAAGGCCGCCCCACGGGAGCGGCCCTGCAACGTAAGCGTTTGCGGTCGGTTATTTGTCCTCGAGATAGCGAGAGAGGAACTCACGAGTGCGCTGGTGTTTGGGGTTGCCGAAGAGCTCGGCCGGCGCGGCATCCTCGAGCACCACGCCCTTGTCCATAAAGACCACGCGGTCGGACACGGTTCGGGCAAAGGCCATCTCATGCGTGACGACGACCATGGTCATGCCGTCGGCAGCGAGCTTGCGCATGACCTCGAGCACCTCGCCCACGATCTCGGGGTCGAGCGCTGAGGTCGGCTCGTCAAACAGCATGATCTGCGGATTCATGCACAGGGCACGAGCGATGGCCACGCGCTGCTTTTGACCACCGGACAGGCGACCCACGGCGGCGTGCGCGAACTTTTCGAGTCCCACGCTGGTCAGATGCTCCATCGCGACCTTCTCGGCCTCGACCTTGCTCATCTTTTTGAGCGTGACGGGCGCGAGCGTGCAGTTGTCGAGCACGTCCATGTTGTTGAACAGGTTGAAGCCCTGGAACACCATGCCGATGTCCTCGCGCAGTTTATTGATATTGCAGCGCTCGGCAGTAAGGTCCTGACCGTGGAACCAGATATGGCCGGCATCCGGAGTCTCGAGCAGGTTAAGGCAGCGCAGAAACGTCGACTTGCCCGAGCCCGAGGCGCCGATGATGGTGACGACCTCGCCGGGATTGACGGACAAGTCGATGCCCTTGAGCACCTCGAGTGAGCCAAAGCTCTTGCGCAGGCCCTCGACGCGGATAAGCGGCTCTTGGTTTTGCACGGCTGCCGCAGTGCCGGTAGTGGCGGTATCTGCCATGATGATTCTCCTCGTCTTAAGCCTAGTTAGAGCTGGGCAGCGTGGCCGGAGCCTCGGCACCGAGCTTTTTGCCAAAGGCCTCGAGCAGGCGGCTCGCCACGAGCGTCAGGATCAGATAGACCACGAGCGCCACGCAGTAGACCTCCATCTGGCGGTAGTACACGCCGGCGACGGTGGTGGTGGCGTACATGAGGTCGAACACGCCGATGACCGAGAGCACCGACGAGTCCTTGATGTTGATGATGAGCTCGTTGGTGAGCGCCGGGATCGCGTTTTTAATACCCTGAGGGAACACGACCTTGCGCATAGCCTGCCACTGCGACAGGCCCAGCGAGCGCGCTGCCTCGGCCTGGCCGGGATCGATGGACTCGATGCCGCCGCGCAGGACCTCCATCATGTAGGCGGTGGAGTTGAGCGAGATGGTGACGAGGCCGGCGGTGAAGGTACTCCAGATCTGGTTGGCCTGGGCGGTCTCGAAGCCCATGCCGCGCAGAACGGTAAAGCCCGCGTAATAGATGAGCAGGCCCTGGACCATCATGGGCGTGCCGCGCACGACGGTGGAATAGACGGTCGCAAAGCCTCGGCCAATGCTCTTAAAGAAGCGCACCAGGTCGTTGTCGACGCGATCGAAGGTCTGGGTGCGCAAGAACACAAAGAGCAGCGCCAAGAAGAAGGCGATGACCGTGCCGAAGGTGGCAAGCGCGATGGTGATCTCGATACCGCGGATAAAGAAGTCGCCGCTCTTGTAGGTCATGTAGACCAAGCTCGACAGAAAGTCGCTGGGATTGGAGTCCGAGACAATGCTCACCTGCACCAGGTCGACAAACGACATGACGCAGCGGTCGATAAAGAAGATCGCCGCGATGGCAACCACGACATAGCTGCCCAGGCGCGCGCCGCGACGGCAACGCTCAGATGCAAACGGCGACGTTTCGCGATAGTCGTTCCAGTGTATGAGCTTGGTGACGAGCGCCGCCGCCGACACGACGAGCCAGGCCCAAAGGATTACCCAGAGGCAGTCTTGGAACACGCCCGTGGGCGCCAAGAAGCTCAGCGGCGTTGGGTTGCGCTGGCTAAACGCCAGACCGAGCGCCGCGATAGCGCTCGTGCCCAGGTACACATAACGGTGGTCGGCCTTGATAAAGGAGGCCAGACGATTGATGCCTTTCATGCTGCCTCCCTATGCCGGCTGACGGTCGAGGCACGCGTCCCACATTTGGTCGCGCTCCTCTTGGCTAATGCCCTTGAGTGTCTTGTCGATGAGCTTAAGCAGTTTGTCCGAGCCCTTGCGGCAACCGACATTTGCCGTGACCTCCTGCTTAAAGCCCTCGCCCTCGGCAAAGCGAATGGGCACGATGCCCGGGTTTTGGGCCATATAGCCCTTCTCGTTTTCGGTGTTGTAGGTCACAGCGTCACAAGTGCCCTGCAGCAGATTCGAGAACACCGTGGGGACCGAATCGACCGGGTTCTTGTGCACAACGCCCGGAATCTCGTCGATGACGGTATCGAGCATGGTGTCCTTTTGGCCGAGCACCGTGGCACCGCTGAAGTCGCCGAGCTTGGTGGCGTTTTGGTAGGGCGAGCCCTCTTTTACGAACAGGCCAAAGTAGCCAATGAAGTACGGGTCGGAAAAGCCGACGGACTCCTCGCGCTCGGGCGTGGCGCTCATGCCGGCAATGATGAGGTCGATCTGACCGTTGTTGAGCGAATCGATAAGGCCCGAGAAGCTCTGCTTGACGGCGACGGGCTCGCCGCCGAGGGCCTTGCAGACGATCTTGGCGATCTGCACGTCGTAGCCATCGGCATAGGCGCCCTGCACGTTGTCGATGGGGATGGTGTACTCGCTGGCTTCGGAAACTTGCCAGTTGTACGGGGCGTAGGCTGCCTCCATACCGATGCGGATCTTGTCCTTGCCGATAACGGAATCGGACAGGTCGTCGCGACCGCCGCCCGTCGTGGGCTGAACTACTTCCAGCGTGGAGGGGCGCTGGCAACCGGCAAGTGCGCCGGCGACGACAGAAGCGCTCGCAGCGAGAGCGCTACCCAAAAAGATGCGACGGCTGCATACCGGCTGTGGATGCGCGTCGCGTTGATGGGGAGAATGCATAATCTGCCTTCCCTGTTGAATCGTATGCTGACGACTTAACAGGATATACGCCAGCGACCAGCAGCGCAGCACAAGCTCGAAAAATTAATAGACACACGGTAGTCATTGGGAGCGTCGATGTTTTGGCAATGCCAGCGAGCGCCGCCCAGAGCGAACAAGTTGGCATGAAAAAGGCAAGGCATAGACCTTCTGGTCATGCCATGCCTTTTGAATGACAAATTGTCGCTCTGGGTAGCGCGCAGCGTCGACCGGCCCGCCGTTCGTCAGAACGGCGGAACCTCTAGAGCAGGGTGACGCTAAAGGAACGGGTGTCGGTAGCGCCCGGCGCCAGCGTAATGGTGTTGACCTTGTGCTCAAAGACGTCGTCCTCGGTGTCCATGGTAGTGTGGCCGGTCCAAGGCTCGAGCGCCACAAACGGAGCGTCGTTGGCGGCAGACCACACGCCGATGTACTTAAAGCCCTCAAAGTCGATCTTGACGCCATGGCCCGACTTGCGACCGCGCAGCGTGAGCGTGGAGCCCGGGGTATCGGTGAACATGATGGCGTCGTTATCGAAGCTGCGGTGCGTGATGGGCAGCACGTCCGAGTTATCGGGAGCCTTGTAGCTACCCTCGAACGTCATAAGGCCATCAGGCGTGATGATGGGGGCCTCGTTGGTCCAAGCCTCGGTAAACGCCAGCTCGTAATCCTCGAACGCCTCGTCTTCGGCACCGGGGGCGGGCACGTTGAATGCAGGATGACCGCCCACCGAGAACGGCAGGGCCACGTCGCCGGTGTTGGTGACGGCAAAGGTCTGCGTGAGCGTGGCGTCGCCGGTCAGGGCATAGGTCATGTTGAGCTTAAAGTGGAAGGGGAAAGCCTTGAGCGACTCGGGCGTATCGGTGATCTCGTAGGTGACGGACGAGCCGTCCTCGGAGACCTCGACGATCTTGTGCTCCACGATACGCGCGATGCCGTGGCGCGCCATCTCGCAGGTACCGGCGGCAGACGTCGCCGTGTTGTTGCGCAGCGAGCCCACGATGGGGAACAGGATGGGCGCGTGCTTGCCCCAAAAGGCCGGATCGCCCTGCCACAGATACTCGTTGCCGTTGAGGGCAAGGCTCGTGAGCTGGGCGCCCATGGAATCGATGGCCGCGGTGAGGCCGCCGCGCTTGATGGTAGTGACGGTAGACATGCTACTTCCTCCAAAAGTAAACAACAGTGTCGAGGGCTATTGTCCCACTCTTGGCGGCAAGGAGAAGCGGCAGGCGCAGTTATTGAGCGATTGCGTAAAGGTCGAACCCGCCCTGCGGCGTGCTATCGATCGTATCGGGCGCCTGTGAATTAAAACTCACGGGAACCATGCGCTTTGAGGCGCGGAAGCGCGTGCCATCGGTGGCGACGGGCGGCTCGTCGACCGTAAGCTCGTAGTCGCCGGGCTTGAGTTCGATGCCGTCACCAGCGGAGTTGACATATTGATACTCGTCAATCGCCTGCCCCCTGAGTGTGCGGCCCACGATATGGATGAGCATCTGGCTGTCTCCGCGGGCGGTGTCCCATGTCGCACCGTCCTTGACCTCGACCGCCACATGCACCGAGCGCGTACGGCTGAGCGATTGCTCGACAGACATCTCGACCTTGGCGGCGTCTTGGCGCTGCTGCTCGACATGGCTCCAAACGCTACCGATTGCCGAGCAGGCGATAACGCCGGCCATGAAGGCGATGAGAATGGGGCCGAGCGGAGAGCGGCGGCCCGCGTCTTCCTCGCGAGCCAGGTCGGGGCGATGCGTGGGCGCAGGCGCCTGGGCACCCTGCGCGGGCACGTCGAGAATGCTGAAGGATGCCGTGCTGTCGGGGTCGATGGTGTGGCGCGGCTGCGGGGTCTTTGCCGGCGAGATGGACATGTCGGCTGGCTCGCCGAGCGTGGCCGTAGCGTCGGCCTTTGCCTCGTCTGCCTCGGCCTGGGCCCAGGCTTGTTCGAAGGTCAGGGGCTCGACGGGGTCGAGGGCGGCGTCCGAGTCGGCGGCGACGACGTTGCCGGTCTCGTCCTCGTCGCTCGACACGTCACGCGGCGTAGGCTCGTCCCACTCCTCGTCCGGAGCCTCACCCTCGCTATACCACCATTCAAAGTTATCGATATCCATACGGGGCGCCCCCTTGGCCTCGCAAATAAACACTTGCCAGCCTTATACCCCCAGATGGCACGGCGGCTCGCATGGAATGTAACAAAGGGACTATCCCTTTGTCACATTTTGCGTTTAGCCGTGGGCGATCTTGTTTCTCAGCAAGAAGTCGACCGCCCCTACGATTCTGATGCCGTCGATGTCTGTTGGATGCTCACCATCCCTGACGATCAGGATCTTCTCGTACGAATCAGGGATTTTTCCCAGCGTGTTTAGTTTGAGCGGTCGCAGCTCGCGCTCTCTGGTCGCCTCGGCATCGATCCGTTCGGTAACCTGGATATATTTACGGTCCGATCCCTCGCCGATTGCGACAAAGTCGATTTCCCCCGCGCGCAGATGGCCGCAAAACACTTCGTATCCTTCAAAGACAAGCTGGTTGTAGATAACGTTCTCGAGCATCCTTCCGCTATCGCTGCCTCTATATCCGTCAAGATAGCTGCGGATTCCCGTATCGGCTATGTAATATTTACCGCCTGTCTTGAGAAGCTCCCGCCCCTTGACGTCATACCTTTTTACCTTGGTAAACAGGTACGTCTCTTCCAGAGCGTCAATATACGCCGACACCGTCGATGCGTTGGTCTTACCGCCCGATGATTCGTTGAGCGTCCCTACGATTTTGTTGACCGAGGTTTGATTGGAGATGTTGTCTGCCAGATACGCACAGAGCCGCTCGAGAACGTCGCGCTTGGTGATAGCTCCGCGACCTCTACGCGTCGCGCGCAATAGGATATCGCGCGCGACAATCGTCTGATAGAGGCTGCGGATGTAGTCGCGGCACGGTTCGCGTCTCGGCTCGTCATGAGCCAGAAACGGCATGCCGCCATAGGTTATGTACTGCTCGAGCACGGTGTTTGAATTAAGGCGATCGCCCGTCTTGGAAACGAGCTCGGCCCTCTCGTCAAGCCCTTCGGCAACGACCGCATCGATCGAGCGAAAATCAAGATACTCGCCAAACGTGAGCGGCTGCATCTTGACCTCGATATACCGGCCCGAGATAAGCGTTGCAAGCTCGCTCGATAGCAAAAAGGCATTGGAGCCCGTGACATAGATATCGCACGGCAAATCGATTCGGAGCGAGTTAACCGCCTTTTCCCAGCCCTCGACATTCTGGAGCTCGTCAAAGAACAGATAGGGGCGATCGACACCGTCAACGCGCTCCCGAACCATGCGATAAAACGTCAGGTAATCTGTAATCCCCGCATACTCTAGAGATTCCATCTTAAAGGTCAGCAAACGCTCGGCCGGCACCCCCTGTTGCGCCAGGTGCTCCCTCATCATGTCCAATAACGTGGATTTGCCGCAACGGCGTATACCCGTCACGATTTTGATGAGGTCGGTATCCTGAAAAGCAATGAGTCGATCAAGATAGCGGCTTCGGCGAACGATGTTCATAGAGTCTCCCTAGCGCCCGGCCAGACGTAACATCTTATAAACTTGCAGATTTTACAAGTTTATAAGATGTTACCTTACAAACTTGCAAATAATGCGAGTTTATAAGAAATGAGCCGCCTCCTCCGCTTTAAAACAAACTCGCGGTGCCGCTCGTCAATGTGACAAAGGGACTATCTCTTTGTCACATCGAAGTTGCGGTGGAATAGTTCCCGTTTGTGCGATTACTCAGGCTATTTAGGAACTATTTCACCGCAAGTTATTTGAGGACAACGGGGACTTGGATGCAGCAGAAGTCTTCTTGGTGGGACTCGTCGTAGCTCGTGGTATCGAGGTAGCAAAAGTCGAAGGCGTTGCCGATGGGCTGGAGCGCGTGCTCGTCCATGCAGGCAACGATGGCGCGGATGCCCTCGGGCTCGTACGGCATACCCCAGCGGCTCATGCACAGGTATGTGCCCTCGGGCAGCACTTCGACGCCAATCTTTGCCAGCTCGGCAGCATCGCTCGGCAGCAGCTCCTCGGCACCGCGTGGCAGCACGGCAAAGGAGCCGGCGCCGGCAATGGGGTCGTCGGAATGCAGCGCCTCGCGACGCAGCATGGCGCCCCAACCGCGCATGGGACGCGTGCCCGTCAGCGCACGCATGCGCAGAATTGCCCGCATGAGCGTGGGGTGAAGCATCGAGCGGCCGCGCTCGATATCGCCCGGAAACTCCTCAAAGACCACGTAGCGGCGCTCGAATTGCTTGAGCTCCGGCTTGCTCTCGCGTTCGCGCCAGTAAACCGCCTCGTCGTAAAAGCTCAGACGCTCCTGCACGCTCGCGCGCTCGGCTTTGAGGCCGGCAATCTGCTCGTCGAGCGCCTGCACCCGCGAGCGCAGGTGATCGGTCATCTCTCCGATGTCGAACGTCGAGGTCAGGCGGTCGATCTCGTCGAGCTCGAGCCCCAGGTCGCGCAGCATGCAGATCAAACGCATGAGCGGGATCTGCGTAGGCGAATAGAAACGGTAGCCCTTTTCGTTCACCACGGCGGGCTTAAACAGGCCGATCTTGTCGTAGTAGATGAGCGTTTGGCGCGAAACGTTAAACAAGCTCGCCATCTCGCTAATCGCATACATGCCCGTCTGCATAAATCCTCCCGACACATCCTTTTTTGCGCACAAAGCCCGCCGCCCACAGGGGCAGCGGGCTCAAACACTCCTCGTATCCTACCCTAAAGACGCCTATGACCAGCGCTTATAGTTTGCGCATGACACGCCGACGGCCTCGAGTGCCTTGGCGGCGATGTGATGCACCGCGTCGTCGAGCGTGACGGGACCGTTGTAAAACGTGAGCATGGGCGGCATGAGCATGACGCCCGGTACGCGCGCCAGGCGCGCCATGTTGTCGACGTGAATGGCGCTGAAGGGCGTCTCGCGCACCATGAGTACCAGGCGGCGCTGCTCTTTCATCTGCACGTCGGCCGCACGCAGCAACAGATTGTCGCTGTAGCCGCTCGCGATGCCGGCGAGCGTCTTCATGGAGCAGGGTGCCACGATCATGCCATCGACCGGATAGGTGCCGCTTGCGATGGCGGCGCCGATATTCTTGTTGTCGTAGACCACATCGGCATGCGTGGCATACTCGTCGAGCGTCATGCCGAGCTCCTGCTCGATGGTGATCTCTCCCCCGCGCGTGACGACAAGCGCCGACTCGGCACCGGCCTGACGCAGACATTTGAGGCACTCAAGGCCCAGCGCGGCACCGCTGGCGCCAGACACGCCAACGACAATGCGACGGGGACGGCCAGAAGACTCAGGCATGACAACTCCTTAACTACTTGGTAGGGCTACGTACTAGAAAGAAAGCTCTGCTGCCCACTTATCTGTATCGATCTCCATGAACTGCGAGCGGATGAAGTTCTTCTTGAGGTTGAACGGGACCGTGCAGTCGAAGATGGCCTTGCAGGCGATGCCGTGCTCGCGGATCGAAGAATCGAACGCGGGGTCGTTGGACGGGTCGAGCACGTGGCAGTGGCAGCCGGGGATGGTGATGAGGTCGACGTCGGCCTGGAAGCGCGTGGTCATGGCCCACATCACGTCGCTCATATCGAAGATATCGACATCCTCGTCAACAAGGATGACGTGCTTGAGCTCGGAGAATGCCGAGAAGGCGAGCATGGCGGCGTTGCGCTGACGGCCCTCGTCATTTTTGCTCGACTTCTTGAACTGCATAATGGCAACGAACTTGCCGCCGCCGCAGGGAGCAGCATGGACGTTGAGCAGGCGGCCCGGGATAGCGGTCTCGACCATCTTGTAGATGGAAGCCTCGGTGGGAATACCGGCCATGGACACGTGCTCGTGCGAAGGGCCGATGCAGCTCTCCATAATGGGGTTGACACGCGTGGTGACGGCGGTGATCTTGATCACCGGGCAGACCTTGGCGCCGCCGGTGTAGCCGGGGAACTCGGGCATGGCGTAGCCGTGGCCGTTGACGTCCTCGTTGATGGTCTCGTCGTGCATGAGGTAGCCCTCGAGCACGTACTCGGCATTGGCGATGCACTTCTGCGGAACGGTGACGCAGTCGGCAAGCTCGACGGCGTGGCCGCGCAGGGCACCGGCGATCTGCAGCTCGTTAAAGCCGAGCGGCGTGGTGGGCGCCTCGAAGCCGCAGCACATGTACACGGCGGGGTCCAGGCCGATGGAGATGGAGATGGGCATGTCCTCGCCGCGCTGGCAGTACTCGTCAAAGAACGCACCCAGGTGACGGCTGCCCGGAGTGATCCACATGGCGAGCTTGTCCTTGTCGACGCAGGAGAAGCGGTGGATGGTCACGTCGGACTGGGAGCCGTCGGGGCTCGTGCCATAGGCGAGGCCCATGGTGATGTAGGGGCCGCCGTCGACGGGCGTGTTGGTGGGAGCGGGGACGATCTTGCGCAGGTCAAAGCCCTCGTCGGTCGCCTTGTACACGACCTCCTGGCAGTCGACGTGCGCACCCTCGGCGATCTGCTCGGGCGCGATCAGGTTCTCGAAGCGCTTGCCGATCTCGAGGCCCAGGTGCTCCTCGTCCAGGTCGAGCAGGGCGGCAACACGCTTGCGGCTGGTAAGCATGCCGATGCAGACCTTGGCATCGTCAAAGCCCTTAACGTTGTTGAAGACCATCGCCGGACCCTCTTTGGTCGGACGCATAACGGTGCCGCCGGCGCCGACGTGACGATAGACGCCCGAGACCTCGGCATCGGGATCGACCTGGGTGTCGGTCTCGAGCAGCTGGCCCGGCATCTCGCGCAAAAAGTCGAGTGCGGAGCGCAGGTCGTGGATCTGGGAAGCATCGGTAGTGGGCATAGCGTGCTCCTTTCGGGAGAGTGCCCGGCAGCGGGAGTGCCGCCGGGCTGGGGAACGTAGTGGGGCCACGGCGCTCATAGATGGGGCGCTCGGGCACTCGCAGTTCAAGCACTCGGCTAATTACAGCCGAGCACTCGACCGTTTACATCAGGCCAAAGAGGTGGAACCAGGCGGCCTCGACCAGCACGACGATAAAGACGACCGCGGTGAGGGGAATACCCATGCGCATGGCCTCTTTGGAGGTATAGCCGCCGGCGTCCTTGCCTTCGCCGATAAGGATCGGCAGGTTATGAAACGGCAGGATGTAGTGGATGTTGATGGACGTGAAGACGATGAGCGCCACGGCGAGCGGGCTCACGCTGGAGCCGGCCGCGAAGCTGATGAACGCCGGCACGCACACGCCGAGCACGGCCATGACCGAGCCCATGAACATGTGGATGACCATGGAGAGCGCGGCGACAAGCAGGGCGAACAGGAAGATGTTCTCGGGCACGGAGCTGGGAAGCACGACGTCGGCGATCCAGGCGTTCATGCCGGTGGCACCGCCCACGGAGCCCACGGCCATGGCGGCCGTCAGGAACATGAGGGACTTGATGTCGACAGCGTTCCAACTGGCGGGGGTGAGGACCTCGCCGATGATGGGCATGGCGAGAGAGACGCCGATGGCCAGGGTGACCCAGCCGATGTAATCGCCCGAGACGGTGAGCCACAGCGCGATGGCGATGACAAGCCACACGATGGTGCGGATCTCCTTGACGGAAAGCTTGCCGAGCGCGGCCTGCTTGGCCACGATCTGCTCGCGATCGTAGACGAGCTCCTTGCTGGGCTTAAAGAGGAAGAGACCCAAGAACAGGGTGCACAGCAGCGCGACCAGCATAGGCACGCTCATGTACAGGAACCAGTCAATGAAGGACGGGCTCATGCCGCCGGCCTCGGCGCTGTACTGCGCAACGAGCGGGTTGAGCGTGGAGTCGCCCGTCAGGAAGAACATGGAGCCCGGAGCGGCAGCGGCAAACACGAGGAAGCCGAGCTTGCCGCGGTCGCCGTCACCGTAGCCGGCAGACTCGGCAATGACCGAGACGACGGCGAGGATGAGGAAGGCGCGGGGGAACGGATGCGGGATCAGCAGCGACAGCACAAAGGTGAGCGCGAAGATCGAGATGATGAGCGACTTGGCATCGCGCACGAACTTGAGCATAAACGCATAGGCGATGCGCTCGCCCAGACCCGACTCCTTGACGGCGCTAGCAATGAGGTAGGCGCCGATGACGAGCCACATAGTGGCCTTAGTCCACGAGCTAAACGTGGAGGCGACCGTCGCCGAGATGCTCGCGGCGCCCGTGTCGTCCACGCACACCTTAAACAGAACGAGTAGCGCGCAGTAGAGCAGGCCCACAAAGCCCGGCTGTGCCACGCCACACGCCCAGAACACCACCGTGGCGAGCGTCAACGCCAGACAGGTCTGACCGCCGACCGTGAGCTCGACCGTCGAGCTCAGCTCCGCCAAAGGAAGAAACTTCACCAGCAAAAAGACAACGATACCCAACACAAAGCCAATTTCGCGCTTGGTGATCTTAAACGCCTTCTTTTCCGCTTCCATCTCCCCACCTTTCTTGTTGGGGGCGCTCCGGATTCGCAGCCACGTTGCCACTTAAAAGGGGCGCCCGTTATCGGACACCCCTTACGTTGCGCTGTGTTGCGGCAATACAGTCAAGCGGATTTTTTGGATGAGAAGCGATCCCCTGGACAAAACCGTCACAACATTCGACGCTTTCCCTCGTTTTCGAGATTTTCGTCGAATGTTGCGACGGTTTGGATATGGCAACGGGACTGTCTTTTTTCACAGTGCGAGGGCAGTACGGATGGATGGGTCGCTGAGGGCCTCGCGGAGCCAGGGGGCCAGCTGCTCGGGGTGACCCTGCAGGTAGCCGCCGAGCTCGGATGGGGTCACGCGTCGTACCTCCGAGATCTCCTCTTGGTTGATATGCAGCTCGCCCGGCTCAACATGGGCAAGGTAGACCTCGCACCACTCGCACTCGCAGCGGCCGTCGCCATGGCCCTCGCGATACACCACGTGACCGAGGTGCTCGAGCTGATCTGGCTCGCGCGCAATGCCGAGCTCTTCGTTGATGCGACGCGCCGTGGCGGCCGCGACGTCTTCCCCGGGGAGCGGATGGCCGGCACAGCTATCGGCCAGCACCCCGCCCCACAGTCGTTTGAGAGGACTGCGGCGACAGAGCAGCAGGCGTGCGTCTTCGCCCCGGCCCTCGACCAGAAGCGTCAGAAATGCCTGATGCAGAATGCCCTCATCGGCATGGGCATCGATGCGGTCGACGGGGCCAAGCGTCTCGCCGGTCGCGGCATCGACCGCCACGACCTCGGCGCCCGCGCCGCCCTCATCCCAGCCGGCACGCAGAATGCGCGTGGCGGCTTCCTCGAGCGCGGCGATGAGCTCCTTGGTGGTGTCGAGCACGCGCTGCAGGTCGTCCTTGCTCGCCTGCTCGACATGAAAACCTGTGCTCGCCGTAACGGGCACGCCAAAGCGCGTGGCCAGCGCCGCCGCAATATCGTGCGCCGGAATCTCGTCTCGATGGCACGGAACGGCCAGGATGCTCACCGTCGCCGTACGGCCGGGCTCGGGGCGCGGAATGGCCTGCGCCGTGGCGCCCAGGTGCGCGTACTCCGGCGAACAGGCGTACACCACCATGCCCCGCGGCGTCACCGTCAGCTGGGCCTCGAGCGCAAACTTGCCCTCGCCCACTGCAACCTTTGTCGTGTGCATACCCATGGGATCTCCTGTCGCCCGCAATGTACCTGAGACCATCTTCGCCTGTATTGCGACTATACAGGCAAGCTCACCATGTGACAAAGGGGCTGTCCCTTTGTCCCTTCTGTTAGAGTTGCAGGAAGTGAATCCCACTTATTCATGCGACATTGGAGTGACAACCTTGACCGCCGCAACCACGCCTAAAAGTAAGTCAACCGCTGCCGCGCTCTCCCCCGCGCGCACCAAGCTCTGCCTGGCACTGCTCGTGCTGTTGGGATTCTCACTCGGCTGCTCCGAGTTCGTGGTCATCGGCATCGAAAGTGACTTGGCGACGGAACTCGGCATCTCGCTTGCCACCGCGGGCCAGCTCATCAGCGTGTTCGCGCTCGTCTACGCCATCGCTACGCCGGTGCTTGCGCTCAGCACAGGGCGATTCCGCCGCTACCAGCTGCTCGTGTGCTACAGTATCGTCTTTGTGCTCGGCAACCTGGTCATGGCGTTGGCGCCCAACTTCCAGGTGCTGTTTATCTCGCGCATCATCCTGGGCTCTGTCTCGGGTGCGCTGCTCGCCGTGGGCGTGACGTACATCCCTGAGCTTCTGTCCCCGCAGCAAACTTCGCTTGCCATCTCGGTGGTATATGGTGCGTTTTCCGTGGCAATGGTCTTTGTCACTTCGATCGGCAAGTTCGTGGCCGACACGCTCGATTGGCACGTGGCCATGTACGGCACGCTGACCTTTGCCGTTTTGATCTGCGGAGCGCTCGTGGCGTTTATGCCGCGCGCTGGGCAAACCGACGAGCCTGCCACCTTTCGCGAGCAGGCGGGGCTTCTACGCGAACCGAGCATCATCACCGGCATGCTCATCTTTTTGTTTGGCGTGGGATCGGTCTATGTGTTCTACGGCTACGTGACGCCTTATCTTGAGCAGGTGCTGGGCATGGGCACTGTTCAGGCGAGCACCACGCTTATGGCCTACGGCGTGTTCTGCCTAATCTCGAACATCTTGGGCGGATGGATCGACGCGCGTTTTGGCATGAAGGCACTGCTGGTTACGTTCGCGCTGCAGGCGGCGGCGTTACTCGGGCTGTTTGCCGTGGGCGGCACCATGCCGCTCGCACTTGTCTTTGTCTTTAGTTTGGCAATGCTCATGTACCTGTTCTCGGTCTCGTGCATCACGCACTTTATGGACGTGGCTCGCAGCCGCCATCCCAAGTCGATGGTACTCGCAAGTTCGGTTGAGCCCATGGCGTTTAACGTCGGCATTTCGTTTGGCACCGCAGTAGGCGGCGCCGTGGTGAGCAGCGTTGGCATTGCCTACGTTGGCGCAGTGGGCGCCGCGTTCTCGCTTGTCGCCTGGGCGCTTACGCTGGTGACGATTAAGTTGGCTCGCTGGGAGCGCCACCGTCAATCAGCACAGCCCCGGATACAGGCATAGAGGCGAACATAGCCCAAGGTGACGAGCAACCGGTGAAAACCGTCCCATACGAGTAGTGTTTATCCGCCTGCAAGCTCCAGCAGTGCAATTTCGTGTATTTCAGATACACGCTTTTCTACGATTTCGTGTATTTTAAGTACACGAAATCGTACTAAACTATGTATCTGAAGTACACGAAATCGGAAAGGCGGCCCCATGCGCAGATTAATCGAATCCGTTATCGAATCATGGGCGACAAAGGACGCCTCACGCCCCCTCCTCATCCGTGGTGCGCGACGCGTAGGCAAAACGTACGCCGCTGAGGAAATCGGCAGACGAATCGCCGGCGATGCGTTTGTCAAACTCGACTTTCAGACCGATCTTGAGCTGATCGCCCCTCTGTTCGACTGCCCCACAGACGATGTTGACACCATCGTGGCGCGGATTTCAGACTATAAACGCACCCCCATTCGCAAGGAAACCGCCTTCATCCTGTTTGACGAGGTGCAGCTCTGCGAACGGGCGCTCAACTCGCTTCGCTTTTTCTCGGGTTCGGGCTGGCGCATATGCGCAACCGACAGCCAACTCGGTGTCGCCACGCGAAAGCGCAAGTTGCCCTTTCCCAGCGGCGTTCGTCAAGAGACCATGCATCCCATGTCGTTCGAGGAGTTTCTCTGGGCGCTCGATGAGGGGCAGATGGCCGATGCCGTTCGCACCCACACCGGCACGCTCGAGACTTACGCCGCACACCAAGCCGCACTCAGCCTGTTTCATCGATATCAGATCGTGGGCGGCATGCCCGCCGCCGTCAACGCATATCGCAAGACGCTATCCATCGAAGACGCGCGCGTCGAGCAGCGCGAAATCGACGAGACCTACACCGCCGATATGACCGACCCCGAAAACGGGATCAGTGGCGTGGCGGCGCGCAAGGTCTGGCGTTCCATTCCGTCCCAACTGCTGAGATCGTCCACAAAGAAATTCAAGTACTCCGAGGTCGAACGCGGAGGCCGCCGCGCCAAGCTCATCGAGCCACTCGACTGGCTCGAAGGCGCCGGCATTATATCGGTCAACAACCTGACCGAAGGCATCGAACCTCCCCTCGTCCCTTTCGACGACGAAGACGGAAGCTTCTTTAAGGTCTATCTTCTCGATACAGGCCTCATGTTCTACAAACTCGGCATCAACCCGCGGCTCTGGCTCGACCTCAAAGAGGATTCCGCTATGGCGCTGTCTTCCGACTTTCGCGGCGCCCTGGCGGAAAACTCGGTCATGCAGGCATTTTCGGGGAATGGTTTGCAGACGTACTATTGGATGCCGCCGTCTTCTTGGAAGACGAGCGGCGAGCTCGATTTCCTACTTCAGACCGACCGTATGGAAATCGTTCTCGTCGAGGTAAAGTCCGCACGCAACGTGCGCGCGAGAACCCTCGGGTCGTTTATGGACAAAGCCCGATCGCCATATGCCTACATTTTGTCCGAGAACAATTTTGCCCGCGGCGAAACCGATGA
Organism: uncultured Collinsella sp.; assembly: GCA_934654765.1. Lineage (GTDB taxonomy): Bacteria > Actinomycetota > Coriobacteriia > Coriobacteriales > Coriobacteriaceae > Collinsella. Next base: position 38,714 of record CAKUGX010000006.1, read on the forward strand.
CGGGCGCGAGCTGCGCCACCTCCCCTTGTACGCAGCGGGTTTTATCGGAGCAAACTGCCTCAAGAGCAGTCTGTAAGCCCTGCGCGACCGCATAGAAAGGAGACCCTGTGCAACGCATTCTTTTTATCTGCCACGGGAACATCTGTCGCTCGACGATGGCTGAGTCGGTGTTTACTGAGCTCGTGCGCCGCGCTGGGCGCGCGGCGGAGTTCGTCATTGATTCTGCTGCGACCTCGACCGAGGAGATTGGCAACCCGCCGCATCGTGGCACCGTCGCCAAGCTGCGCGAGGTTGGGATTCCCGTTGTTGCCCACCGCGCGCGTCAGGTGTGTCGCGCGGAGTATGGCGACTGGGATCACATTGTCTATATGGATGCCGAGAACGCGCGCGGCCTGCGCCGCATCTTCGGTGGCGATGACCCCGACAGCAAGATCTCGCGCCTGCTCGATTGGACCGACCGCCCCGGCGACGTTGCCGATCCTTGGTATACCGGCAACTTCGATGCCACGTACCGCGATGTACTCGCCGGCTGCACGGCCATGCTCGAGCAGCTGTAGGCGCTCGGGCGGCGCGGATGCGCGAGCCACGCCATCGGCATAAAACGAGCGTGGATTTTCTCCCACTTTGAGCGTTCAAGCGCGCTCTAAACGGGAGAAAATCCACGCTCATTATCTCGGTGGGAGAAAATCCTCGCTCGATTACTCGTTGACGATCTCGGCGAGCCAGACGTTCAACGTGTCGACCTCGGGACAGCAGAACTTTGCCGTGCCGGGCTCGTTGCCGGGCACGGTGCCGCCGTAGCGCAGGATGTCGATATAGGGAAAGCCCACGTGGCAGGCCATGGAGCACATCTTGCCGCGATCGCGGTCGAAGTCGAAGACATCGCCCGGCTTGTGGCCATGATGGCAGGCGCACTCGCCGAGCTGGTCCACCACGGCGAGGCGGATCTTGGGCCTCTTGCCGC